>JBNJFN010000040.1:0-1614 GCA_051746885.1 Bacteroidota bacterium
GACTGGCAAGCCATACATCCGGGCACAGAAGAAGTGGTAGAACCAGTAAATTTACTATCCCGGGAAGGCTTACATAAAATCATACTCAATTTGGTGGATAACTTTACCGGTTTTGCACCTTTGGGGATTGTTTTGGTAGCCATGCTGGGGATTGGCATCGCTGAAAGCAGCGGACTCATCAGTGCAGTGATAAGGGGACTGGTACTTGCCTCTCCCAAGCGGTTGTTAACCTTTGTGATTGTTCTGGCAGGTATTCTCTCCAACCTGGCAAGCAATGTGGGCTATGTCCTCCTCATACCCCTTGCCGGTGTCATCTTTATCGCTCTTGACCGGCATCCCATTGCAGGTATGGCTGCTGCCTTTGCCGGTGTTTCAGGTGGATTCAGCGCCAATCTGATATTGGGTTCACTCGATCCACTGCTGGCCGGCTTATCTCAGGAAGCCGCACGGATAGTGGATCCTCAATATTCAGTTAATCCTACAGCCAATTATTACTTCATGATTGCCTCAACATTTGTAATAGCTATCGGAGGTACCTGGATAACGGAAAAGGTTGTGGTTCCAAGATTGGGAAGCTACAACAGCGAAGGACAAGAGGTCGAAAAGCTGGAACGTGTTACCCGTAAAGAAAAGAAAGGGCTGTTAGGTGCCTTCATTACTTTTCTGATTATTTCAGGACTGATTCTATGGGGTATTCTTCCGGAAAACGGGGTACTAAGGGGCGAAGACGGGGGAATATTGAAATCTCCTCTCCTGGAGGGAGTGATTACAATAATCTTTGTGCTTTTCGGAGCTACCGGCCTGGTTTTTGGCATCATTACGGGCAAATACACCAATGATGCCCAGGTAATGAAAGGTATGGGGGAAACGATGAAAACCCTTGCCATGTATATCGTACTGGTATTTTTTGCCGCTCAGTTTGTAGCCTATTTTAAATGGAGCAACCTGGGCATGATCCTGGCAATAACGGGAGCAAAATCACTTATGGCTGCCGATCTCGGCATCATTCCCCTCATGATTCTCTTTGTGATTTTTGCAGGTGCCATCAATATGCTTATGGGGAGTGCCTCTGCCAAATGGGCTATTCTGGCTCCTATATTTATACCCATGTTCATGTTTATGGGATATTCACCCGAGCTATCGCAGGTGGTCTACCGAATCGGTGATAGTGTAACCAACATCATCTCTCCCATGATGAGTTTCTTTGCCCTGATCATTGCTTTTATGCAGAAATATGAACCTAAGGCTGGAATCGGCACGGTGGTTTCCACCATGCTTCCCTATACCCTTTTATTTTTCATAACATGGGTCTTGCTGCTGGTAATATGGATTGTACTGGGATTACCACTCGGGCCTGATGCAGGGCTTTATTACTCGATGTAACAAGCTATATCTTCTCCTAATTCCCATCTTCCAGCCTATTGCTCACTAAATTATCTTTGGTGATATGTCGATCATACAGGAATATTATTCCCAGTAAACAATAAGTGCAAGAAACCCCGGTAAACCGGTCACTCCGGTTGTCAGGTCATTGCCACCCGCAACCATCATAACAGATAAACCGTATGTAAATTGAGAGGGTTTCATGCATGTCTTATCCTGACTTCTGACTTC
>JBNJFN010000040.1:1714-15938 GCA_051746885.1 Bacteroidota bacterium
CTGACTTCTGACTTCCCTCCGCTTCTGCCTACCGCTCCTTAATAATTCCAAGACCCGAAGAATTGGCGTCAACTTTCCCTGGGTTTCCCCCGTATTTTACCACGCCCATCCCCGACATATCTACCTTCAACACTTTTTCGGCATATATATTGGCTTTTCCGAAACCGCTAAAATCCAGGTAAAGTGCCTCAGTAACCAGATCCTCAGCATCTACCTTTGAAGCGCCGCTCATATCCATTACCACATACCGGGCTTTTCCTTCAAAATTGGCCTTTACGGCACCACTGAGGTCTGCCAGTAGCCTTTCCGTATCAATGCTCATTTTGATATCTGCGGCACCGGAAACACTTAATTCAAGCTTTGGAGTTTCAAGAGTTCCACTTGTCCTAATTTTCACGGCACCACCAATATCAATCTTATTAAGGGTTTTCACTGTCAGATATACATCCACATCCCGGTCGCCAAAATCCCTGCGCCGGTCATCCGAATCAATATAAAGAATACTATCTCTAACCTCCACATCGAGCTTACTAAATATATCCCGGCTGGTCTCTATCCTGAGGGATTCCTCATCACCCTGCCGGATATTCAATTCGCATGCTATGGTAACATCCAGGCCGCTCACACCGGATATGGGTATAGATTTTCCTTCATCCGCGGTAGATGTGACTTTATCAGTTTCGCCAGGCCCAGAGTATGCCAATGCACTTGCCAACATCAAAGCCATTACAAAAAGTACGCGTAAAGTTTTCATAATTATATAATTTTAAATTTATAACACTTGTTTGATATTTTCCGTCATAACATAACCATCGAATAATTGTACGATTCTATGCGCTTTTTCAGCATCCGAAGGAGAGTGTGTTACCATTACAATGCTCGTCCCTTGCCGGTTAAGATCCTGCAAAAGGCTCATAACCTCCTCTCCGTTTATTGAATCAAGATTACCGGTGGGCTCGTCCGCCAAAATCAACCTGGGATTGGCTATCACAGCCCGGGCAATAGCCACCCTCTGTTGCTGACCCCCGGACAGTTGCTGAGGAAAATGCTTCTGCCGGTGTGACATCTTCATCCTTCCAAGCACTTCTTCCACGCGCTTCCTTCTTTCCGGGGAAGGACGATTCAAATAAAGCAGTGGCAACTCCACATTTTCAAATACATTCAGCTCATCGATCAGGTTGAAGCTTTGGAAGACAAAGCCGATATTGGCCTTTCGCAGGTTGGTACGTTTTCTCTCCGAATAATTGGATACTTCATGATCCATGAAATATAGCTCGCCTCCCGAAGGATTGTCAAGCAGCCCCAATATATTCAGGAGCGTAGACTTACCACATCCTGAAGGGCCCATTATAGCAATGAATTCACCATCTTCTACTTCCAGATTCACCTGGTTAAGTGCGGTAGTTTCAATCTCATCGGTTCTGAATACTTTCATTAATTCTTTGGTTCGTATCATGACGCTTATGTTTAAATTGGTTAATTCGTTGATTGGTTGTACCCTGGGTCCCGGATCTCGGGTATCAGGTTTCGAGTCTCGGGTTTCGAGTCTCGAGTCCCGGTTACTAGAATACTCTAAATTTAGTGCCTCTATGCGGACTTGATTTTAAATATTTTATAAAATTTCCAATTCGTTTACCCAGTATCTCAGTTCTTTCTAAAAGTTCCTTAAATTCAAGTTCTGTAATATATTTATAATCAAAAGCACGATAGGATTGGGAGCGCGTCTCACCACAAGAACCCTTAGAAATACTTAAATGCTGAATAAACTCCTGTTTTCCATCTCTTTCAAATCCTTCAGCAATATTATCCATCACAGATCCTGAAGAAGATCTTATTTGGTTGCGAAATTTATAGTCTTTTGAAAATGGTTCCTGCTCTGTTACTCCTTTGACATACTCACACAAGTCTCTGGCAAGCTTCCATATCTCCAAATCTTCAAATCGATTAATTCTCATTTTTCTTTAATTTAAGATTTATTGAATCAACTTTTATTAGTGTATTAGGTTTGCTGAATTTGGTAAAATTAAAATGTAAACAGAAACTCAATATTTTTTTATTCTATCTAATTTCAATCCTGCACAACATATCCCTCAACTATCTTCAACCCGAAACCCGAGACACGGGACTCAAGACCCGAGACCATTTATTATTTCAACATCAACTTATCCACCTCATTGAAATTGTCGTAGCTGGAGGCGATCACCTTTTCTCCGGGCTGCAGACCTTCCAGAACTTCATAGAATCTTGGGTTCTGCCGTCCGATGCGTATATTTCTCTTGTAAGCAAAGTCGCCTGATTTATCCACTACATATACCCATTGACCACCTGTGCTCTGATAGAATCCACCACGTGGAATCAGCACGGCTGTTTTCGACTGACCCAGTTCAAGCTTGATCCTAAAGGTTTGACCGATATTGATATCATCAGGTTTATCATCTTCAAACACCATATCCACTGTAAATTTGCCCTGCCTGACTTCAGGATACTTTTTGGTAAGCTTCAGATTAAAGTTTTTCCCTGTATAGTCAAAAGATCCGTACAAGCCACTTCTTACCCTGGATATATAATGCTCATCAATTTCCACATTTAGTTTATAGTTGTCAATGATATTAATTTTACCAATACGTGTACCATACGTAATTACCTCACCGACCTCCGGTTCCAGACTAGCCAGTTCGCCATCAACCGGAGCCTGAACGGTCAGGTTATCCAGTTTTTCACGGACGATATTCAATCCTTCTTCCATTCTACCAACTGATCTCTCCAGACTTTTAATCTGCGCTTTCCTGAATATGGAATCTTGTCTGTATGACTCCTTCACCAGTTCCTGTTTCTTCTTTGTTGCCTCAAATTGTTCTTTGGTCCGAAGAAACTCCTCCTCAGAAATATGATCATTCCGGTATAATTTTTTGTTATTGTTGAATGCACGGTGAACCTGAATAAATTCCCTGTCCAGTTCGATCATCTGCTCTTGTTTGTTGATCTTGTCTCTTTGCATACTCATTCTGGCTTCCCTCAACTGATTAATGGATCGCGCTGCCTGAGCTTCGTAATCGGAAATACGCAAAATAAGGTCTGTGCTGCTCAGTTTCATTATCTCATCCCCTTTGGCAACCATATTCCCCTCATCTATAATGATCTCTTCAACCCGACCGCCTTCCACGGCATCCAGATATATCGTCTTAATAGGCTCAACCGTCCCAATTACAGCAATATAGTCCTTAAAAACATCCTTTTCTATTGTTTCAATGGTGATCTTCTCTTTATCCACGTTAAGCCTAGAGCTTTTATCGCCTAAAAATATATGATAGGCAACCAGAAAGACCAAAACGGCTGCTAACATGATCCAGATGTTCTTTTTACTGAAAATTCCGTTCTTCTTCTCAATGACTCGATCCATAATAAAATATATTTGCTTTTACCTCTTTTAGCATCTATCATGCCAAAACACATATATAGCTAAACAACAAACGAATATAGAGATAAAGATAAATTACAGCCTATTTTTTTCTGTTCGATAGTGTAACATTTATAGTTCGAAATCGAACAGAGTATAAGATTTATTTGTATCTTTACCGGGAAAAAGAATACAAACCCAGGTAAAATTTTATCCCAATGGAAAAGAAAGAAGGCAAAATTCTTGCTATAGACGACAATGAAGACATTCTGTTTGCCTTAAAGCTGCTTCTTAAAAATCATGTGGAAAAAGTCCATACGGAAACTTCACCTGAAGGCCTCCCAAAATTAATGAAAGAAGAAGATTTTGACGTGATCCTTCTGGACATGAATTTCACAAAAGATGCAATCAGTGGGCAGGAAGGATTCGACTCGCTTTACAAGATCCTGGAGATTGATCCCGATGCAGTAGTTGTATTTATCACCGCTTACGGAGATGCTGAAAAAGCTGTAAAGGCAATCAAAGCAGGAGCTACAGATTTTGTTTTAAAGCCCTGGCAGAATGAAAAACTTCTGGCTACCATATCCTCGGCTATCAAGCTGCGAAAATCCAAAAGAGAAGCCGGCAATCTTAAGGAAAGACAAAAAGAGATCAGCGAGATGCAAGACCGGCCATTCCATGAGTTCATCGGAGAATCACCTGAGATGAAAGAAGTTTTCAAAACCATCAACAAAGTGGCACAAACGGATGCCAACATATTGATCCTTGGTGAGAACGGTACCGGAAAAGAACTTGTAGCCCGCGCTCTTCACAGGAATTCAGCACGAAAGGATGAGGTGTTTATCAGCGTAGACCTTGGTTCCATTCATGAAAACCTTTTTGAAAGTGAGCTGTTCGGACATGTAAAAGGTGCTTTCACTGATGCCAAAAAAGACAAAGCCGGCCGCTTTGAAGTAGCCAGTGGTGGAACGCTCTTTCTGGATGAGATCGGTAACCTGACTCTCCCCCTTCAGGCCAAGTTGTTAGCTGCCATTGAAAGAAAAGAGGTTACCAGGCTCGGCTCAAATCAATCAAGGCATATCGATGTGCGTTTGATCTGTGCCACCAACAACGATATTCATAAGATGGTGGCGAATGAGGATTTCAGGCAGGACCTGCTTTACAGGATCAATACGGTAGAAATACCCCTTCCCCCTTTAAGGGAACGAACGGATGATATTCCTTTGCTTGCCGAACATTTTCTTAAACAGTACTCCAAAAAATACAAAAAACAGATCAAAAAAATCAGTTCAGAGGCCCTTAAAAAACTTAACCAGCACCCCTGGCCGGGTAACGTCAGGGAGCTGCAGCATGCCATTGAAAGGGCTGTAATCATGTGTGATTCCAATATACTCGAAGAAGATGATTTTCTCCTTTCTCCCTCTGGTCAAAAAAAAGATGAGATGGAACTGGATAGCTATGATCTGGAAACCATAGAAAAAAATGTAATTAAAAAAGTGCTCAGGCAAAATCAGGGTAACGTGACAAAGGCCGCTTCGCAGCTTGGACTCACAAGAACCTCTCTTTATCGAAGAATGGAAAAATATGATTTATAAAAATTTCAGACTGGTCATTTCTTTCCGAATATTGTTGCTGGCAGCAACAATATTTCTTTTTTTCTATACGCTCACTTTGGAGTATTTCATCACCCCTTTCCTGATCGGTGTACTGATCATTTTCCAGATCATCCTGCTTGTACGATATGTAGATATCACCAACCGTAACCTGGCAAGTTTCCTTGAATCTATACGCTTCTCAGAATTTACCCGGTCATTTCACACTGAAGGGATGGGAAAATCATTCGACGAGCTGAACAAGGCATTCAACGAAGTAATAAAAGATTTCCAGAAAATCCGTCAGCAGCTCGAAGAACAATACCAGTATCTGAACAGCGTTGTGAGCAACATCGACATCAGTATCATCACCTACCACAAGGACGGCACTGTTGATATGGTCAACAAAGCATTCCAAAACCTGTTTCAGGTTTACAACCTGAAGCATATTCAACAGTTGGAAAACGTTAGTGCAGAACTGACGGATATTCTGATGAATCTGGAGCCCGGCAAGAACTATGTGCTTAAGATAAAACAAGAGGATGACATTCTTCAACTGGCGGTATATGGCAGGGAATTCCGGCTTCACACAAGATCCATTATGCTGGTAACCATTAAAGACATCCAGTATGTATTAGAAGAACAGGAAACCGAAACCTGGCAAAAGCTAATACGAGTATTAACCCATGAAATCATGAATTCTATCACGCCGGTGGCTTCACTCACTTCTACCCTCAGTTTGATGGTGAAAGAAACAAAAGAGGACCACGAGGGTAAGCTGGATGAAGAATCCACCGAAGAGATCCAGAAAGCCTTAAACACCATACATAAAAGAAGCGAAGGACTGCTGCATTTCGTGAATACCTATCGAAGCCTTACCAAAATACCCAAGCCCAACTTTGATATTGTCAAAGCCCGCGATATGTTTAATGACATCAAACCGCTGATGGAAAAAAACCTGGTCGACAACAATATCCGGTTTACTACCCATGTGGACCCCGAGCACCTGGAATTTTATGCCGACAGCAAACTAATTGAGCAAGTTCTGATTAACCTGATAACCAACGCAGTACATGCACTTGAAGAACGACCTAATGGCCATATTAACCTGAAAGCCTTTAGGAGCAAACGCGGTCGTCCCACGATTCAGGTAATCGACAACGGAAGAGGAATCCTCCAGGATGTACTGGACAAGATCTTCATTCCGTTCTTCACAACCAAGCCCAAGGGATCCGGCATCGGCCTCAGCCTTTCCAAACAGATCATGCGCCTGCACGGAGGATCCATCACCGCATCCAGCGAACCGGAGCAAGGTACAACATTTACACTGACGTTCTGATGTAAAAAAGCTCAGAGCTTAGAGCAAAGAGCATAGGGCTTAGGGCGAAGAGTCTGTCATATCCCTGGCATAATACTGAATCATGATTAAGGAGCTGCTTTCTGAAGGGAGGGTTTCTGGATTTGAGTCTGTAGATCAGAGAGATTGTGTGAAAGTTGGGAGAATGCATTGTCATTGTTGGTCATTCATTGTCACACATGGTCATTCGGCTGTTTTCGTCAGATACATCGTGATTTTCTAACCGATAAAAAAAAGTCGCTCCGGTTATGCACTATTCCTGAGAATTCGAATTCTGACAGATAATTTCTTCCGTCCCATCCCATTTTTTATTTGCAGTTAATAAAATTAATACCTATCTTTGAAATATAAACCTCCATCCCGTAAAATAATTGCTTATGAAAGCACTGGAAATTCTGGAACGCTACCAAAAGATCGACAGATTAATTAAACGCCGGAATACGGGAAACCCCCAGACATTCGCTAAAAAGCTGGGAGTGTCAAAAAGTCAGTTATTCAATTACCTGGAAGAGCTTCGCGACCGGGGCGCTGAAATATCTTACAACAAAACCCTGGAATCCTACATTTACAGAAAACCGGTTGAAATAACAGCTGTATTCTCGGTACGCATCAAGGAAGATGAAGATCAGGTTTCAGAAAAGGATGAGATATATCTGCCTTATAACAAGGCTTATATAAAAGACAAGGACCAGGGACCCGAGGAAGAAAAATAAAAGCATGCTTTTCCCGGATTTCAAAGAAACCCTGGTTCGCTGATTATACCTGATATTCCCACCAAAAAATACCATTTCTTTAAAAAAAATTCTCATAATCCAATTTTATTGGACTCTGCTTTCGTAAATTTGATTGTGAGGGCCGGGAAAATCTATCATACCTGAATAATCGTTCCGCATTCCTAATAAAAGGATTTTTCCGGGGAAAGAAGGTCAAAAATGTAAAACAAAAGAGACAAAAAAATCATTTATACTTTTTGAAACCCTGTTCGAATAATGAAGAAAAACCTCTTCCCACCTGAAATCATACGCCAGACTACCGAGAGTCTCTTTGTGGAAAGGCATACACGCAGCAGGGTACTGTATATTTCGGTTCTCGGGATGATCATCTTAATATTTTCTTCAATGCCCTTTATAAACATTTCCGTCACTACACAGAGCCGTGGGATCATTCGTTCTAAGAAAGAAAACAACAGCATCTCATCGGCTTATGCAGGCCGTATCGAACTGATCAACCTTCAGGAAAATCAATCGGTATACGTGGGCGATACACTAATTGTGCTCAATACTTCGGGCATTGATGAAGAAATCGAATGGTATGACAAACAAATAAGCAAAAATACCCTTTATATCCGGGAGTTACAGAAACTTCTCAACGGAGGGAAAAACCTTAAAACTCGTCTTTATCAGAGCAATTATCTGGAATTTCAGACCAATGCCAGAAAATATGAGCACGATTTAAACAATGCCAGAAAAGAATTCTTGGTTCATCAAAGACTTAATGATCAGAAGGTTATACCGGAGATGGAATTCGAAAAGAAAAAATACCGGTACGAACAAGCTTCCAATGCTTATATGGCATTTAAAAGACAATCCAGCCTTCAGTGGCAAAATGAACTGGAAAGGCTCCGTTTGCAAAAGCAGGAGGATCAGTCAAAAATTGAAAGGCTGAAAAAAGAAAAGCAGCAATATATCATCACTTCGCCGATTACTGGCGTAATTACCCAATGCTCAGGGCTCCGGAGGGGCAATTTTCTTGTACCCAATCAAACTGTTGCCCGGATCTCTCCAAATCAGGACTTGCTGGTAGAATGCTATCTTTCTCCTGCTGATATTGGCTTTATCAGGGACAGCATGAACGTACGGTTTCAGTTTGATGCCTTCAACTATAATCAATGGGGTCTTGGTGCAGGTAAGGTGATGGATATTTCCAATGATATCATCACCAGGAATGAGCAACCGGTTTTTAAAGTAAGATGTACACTGGACACTCACGAACTGAGATTAAAAAACGGATACAGGGGGAAATTGAAAAAGGGCATGACGTTGACGGCCCGGTTTCAAATAACCGAACGCAGCCTTTCCCAGCTTTTGTACGATAAGCTAGACGATTGGCTGAACCCCAAATTGAACAAACCACTGAAATCTTCATAAAAAAGGAAGTCAGATATGGGAATCCAGGTGAAACAGCATGACATAACGGATTGTGGCGCAGCTTGCCTGGCCTCCATTGCCTCCCATTACCGGCTCAGGCTACCCATTTCACGTATCAGGCAGATGGCAGGAACCGATAAGAAAGGAACAAATGTGCTTGGGTTGCTTAGAGCGGCGGAAAAGCTTGGATTCACCGCCAAAGGAGTAAAGGGAAAGATGGAAAGCATTCCCAAAATCCCGCTTCCCGCAATCGCTCATATTATCGTAAACAAGGTGCTGCATCATTATGTGGTTATTTACAAAGCCACCGAAAAGACAGTGGAAATAATGGATCCCAGGGAAGGAAAAATGAACAAACTGAGCATGAAGGAATTCGCGGAACAGTGGACAGGGGTTCTGGTACTGATGGTTCCCAATGAAGATTTTCGCAAGATGAACATGAAGGTCTCCAATTTCGCCCGTTTCCTGTTCCTGCTCAGGCCGCACAAAAGTATCCTTTTGCAGGCCTTATTCGGTGCCATCATCTATACCCTCCTGGGATTGTCCACTTCCATATACATCCAGAAAATTACAGACTACGTGCTGGTGGACGGCAACCGCAACCTATTGAACCTGTTAAGCCTTGCCATGGTCTTTATCCTCTTTTTTCAGATCTTCATAGGGATCACCAAAACCCTACTCACACTCCGGACAGGACAGAAAATCGATGCACGGCTTATTCTGGGTTATTACAAACATCTTTTAAAGCTGCCCCAACGTTTTTTCGATACCATGCGCGTCGGTGAGATCATATCACGGATCAATGATGCGGTAAAAATACGTCACTTCATCAATGATACACTGATCACTCTTATCGTCAACATTTTCATCATCATATTTGCCTTTGGTTTGATGTTCATTTACAACTGGAAGCTCGCTCTGATCGTAGCCATAATACTCCCCCTTTACCTGCTGACCTACTCTATTACCAACCGCTTAAACAAAAAGCAGGAACGGAAGATCATGGTCAACGGTGCTGAAGTGGAAAGCCAGTTGGTGGAATCTCTGAATTCGGTGAAAACGATCAAACAGTTCGGACTGGAAGACCATGCCAACCTGAAAACAGAAACCCGCTTCGTCAGTTTGCTGCGATCAGTGTACAGCTCGGGGCTGAACTCGGTCTTTTCCACCAATACCTCAGAATTTCTCAACCGCTCCTTTACCATCATACTTTTGTGGGTAGGTTCCTACTTTGTCATTGACCGGCTGATCACACCCGGAGAATTGCTCTCCTTTTATGCCCTGATCGGCTATTTTACCGGCCCGGCAATTAGTCTGGTAGGAATGAACAAAACCATACAGAATGCATTGATTGCCGCCGACCGGCTTTTTGAGATCATGGATCTGGAAAGGGAGGAAGAAGGCAACCGGTTAGAGCTTTCCAGAAACATGACCGGAAACATTCAATTCGAAAATATTTCATTCAGCTACGGCACCCGTATTGATGTGTTCAAAGATTTCAACCTGACCATTGAAAAAGGAAAGATCACAGCCATCATCGGGGAGAGTGGTTCCGGTAAATCCACCCTCACCTACCTGGTTCAAAAACTATATCCGTTGAATGGAGGGGCTATACGCATTGGCAGGTACAACCTTCTATATGTAAGCACCCAATCCCTGCGTAACCTGATAGGAGTTGTTCCCCAGCAATTGAACATATTTTCGGGCAACGTGACTGAGAACATCGCCGTGGGTGAACCGGAACCCGATATGGAAAAAGTGATCCGCGTCTGTTCCCAATTAAAGCTTACCGAATTCATTGAACAATTGCCCGGTGGTTTTCATACATGGCTTGGTGAAAACGGAGCCACCCTTTCGGGAGGACAAAAGCAGCGCCTGGCTATTGCCAGGGCATTGTACAAAGAACCGGAAATTCTGATACTCGATGAAGCCTCCTCGAATCTGGATTCAGAAGCTGAATATCATGTCAAACAAACCATTCACAGCCTACGCGAACAAGGCAAAACGGTAATACAGATCGCTCACCGGCTTAGCACCCTTTCCGGCGCCGACAAAATTGTGGTACTGGAAAAAGGAAGGTTGACAGAGCAAGGGTCACATGAAGCATTATATGAGAAAAAGGGCAGATATTATCAATTGTGGCAGAAACAGATCCCTTCCTGTGTGAATCAAAATTTGTAAAACCAGAGGAGACAGTATATAGGACTTTAAATGATAAGAAGCGGCAAACTTACAAGAAAGTATAAACAGATTTAAAACCATCAAACCATGGCTTATTTCAAATACCTTGAGCGACTGCAAAGAATAGACCACTTGATACGCATGAAAAA
The DNA here is from genome assembly GCA_051746885.1 of Bacteroidota bacterium. GTDB lineage: Bacteria > Bacteroidota > Bacteroidia > Bacteroidales > UBA12077 > JAGXLC01. The sequence continues at coordinate 12,538 of JBNJFN010000040.1, forward strand.
CACAGGTACACCCGGAGAATTTGCTGACAAACTGGGTATCAGCGAGAGCCACCTTTATTTTTGTTTAAAGGAGCTGAAAGAATATGGGCTGCCCATAGCCTATAATGGTATGAAACCTACCTACTATTACCGGGAGGAGGTGAAGCTCAGGGTGCATGTAAGCATTCAAAAACTGGCGGAAGATGAGGTCATCCATATTGTAGGGGGCGTTGCAAAAAATTCAAAATTTTTTGCCCCACTATTATATAATCAGAGTGAGGGGATGTATTTTGGTGCATGATATCATAAAACACAGGCCTGTATTCAAAAAGGTAAAATCAACCGCCTTAAAGAGTTGTGTAACTTAACATGTTTATGCTTTATGGAAAAATTGGATTTAGAGAATTATGAAGTGGTTTCTCTGGATGAGAAAGAAATAAGAAAAAATAATGGTGGCTGGATAGCTACTGCAGTGGCTATAGCTTCTGCAGCAATATACATCTATAATAATGGAGATGATTTTATTGAAGGCTTCAAAGAAGGTTATAATGAATCGTGAATTAATCAATTTTTATTCATTTAAAACTTATTAAGACCATGAAAAATCTTAAAAAGTATAAAGTACAAAAATTAAATCATCAGGAATCACAAATGATTAATGGTGGGGACAAATTTATGAAAGATCTAGGGAATGCAATTGGGAGATTCGTTGGTTCAATATTTGATGGAGAGTATTGCGATGCTTATGGTGCTAGAGTATATAATGATTAAATAGACTTATGTAACCAATAGTGAGTTCAGTCTAAAAAGGTCTTTTTCTGTCTCCAAAACACGAAAATACAAAATTCCACGAAAAATAAAACACTTATGATGTTTGTTTTGGGGGATTTAGAGATTTTGTGACAAAATATGAGTTCGGTTTAAAAAGCTAATTTTTATGCACAAGGTTCTTAGCGGCTACTATAGTTTTTTGTCAGTCAATACTATAATTTTGATATCTTTGGCTAAGAGAGCCACTTAGCGTCTTTTTGGACTAGACTCAAATATTCTTCTCACCTTTTTAGGCTGGACTCAACAAAAAATAATAAAATGGAACACTCTCATAAAAAAAATTACGAAGAACTTATCAAAGAAAACAGAAAACTAAAAAAAGCAAACCGGCTTCTTCTTGCTTATGCAATTATCACTCTTTTTATATTACTATACAATGCAATTGCTTAATATTAAAAGGAGTGTAGGGGTATGTGTAATAATGTTTTATTATATAAATCTAAGGCATGAAAACTTCAAAATTGCTCAGCTTCCTGTTCAACACTCACCTTGTAGTATTCCTCGGAATCTTTTTCCTGTTACATCTTTTAATAAACCTTCCCTTTTTATGGGCACCGGATGAAAGCACAACAAATGATACTGTGACGATGCTCGAAGAAACAGGAGGTAAAGCAACTGTTCTATTAGTCTCGGTTATCTTAGCCCCTCTCTTTGAAACCTTTGTTTACCAGTTTTCTGTGATTAAAATCCTACGTTTTTTCATTAACAATGCGGTTTGGTGTTTTTTTATAGCCATTCCTATTTCTACCCTGTTTTTTGCCTGGGACCACTCCTATTCCAGATATTATCAGATAGGTGCTTTTTTTATCGGCCTGCTATATGCATCTGTTTTCTATCTGGCACAATACCGACGAGAGCTCCCGGCATTTTTGATTGTGCTTATCCTACACAGTACATGGAACCTGTTTGCTTTTATTATGGATGAAATTATATAAAATTAAGAATCTCTTTGTTTTGAAACTAACCGCTAAAGAAAACATTAAATTAATGTGAGAGAAAATAAAATTTTTTGCCCCACTATTATATAATCAGAGTGAAGAGATGTACTTTGGAAAATGATATCATAAAACACAGGCCTGTATTCAAAAAGGTAAAATCAACCGCCTTAAAGTGTTGTGTAATAATATAAAGAACTATAAAAAATTAAATAACTGAATTTGGGTAGTTAATGAGAAATGTTAAATTTTAAATCTACTAAAATGAAAAAAATATTATTTATGTCCATCATTGTTTTTATTGTTACATTTATAATTAATGGATGTAATAATAGTGATGAAATTGATACTTTAGAAACAAAAATCACGAATTCTGAAATTTGTGAAATGCACAATAAAATTATTCAGGATTTTCAAGATGCAACTATATCCAAAATCCCATCTCATCAAAAAATCGATAAATATTTTGATGAGACTCTTAAGATTTTAAAGACAAATTTGAAAAAATATGACTCAATTAGATATGATACAAAGTTGAATAAAGACTTACATAATAGGGTTTTTTCAAAAATAATATCTCAAAAATCGAATTCAAAAATTGATTTTAAGGAATATTCATTTGCATTTATAAAAGAGATGAAAACACAAAATTTAATTTCTAATTATATGTTCAGAGAACTTAATTTACTATGCAAGAAAGCATTAAATTCTTCAAATAAAGAAATTATATATTATTTGCACAACAAATTTGCTATGAATACATCCACTGACGGTGAAAAACAACAAAAAGATTTAATTGTAAAAATGGCTGAATCATCTGATAAATTTTGGAATAATAACCCTTTAAAATCTATAATGCTTAAGGAAAGTAGTAAAGTAATAATTGCTGATGCAGTTGGTGCACTTTATGGCTCATTACTTGGACCTGTTGGTTCAATTGTCTATGGTGCCGGATTTTCTCTTTATCAAAACGAAGTTTTATAAAATATTGACGCATTAAATTTATATTCATCTTTTTATACAAATACTAATTTAATAATTATGAAATTATATTCATCAAAATGGCGGGTCGTATTTCTGGCGGGATCAATCGCTACTTTTGTTTCAGCCCTGATTATTCTTATAATTTCAGCAGGCTTCTTTGAAGCAAATTTATGGATTCTATCCCTTTTTTTATACTTGTTAGCTACAACAAAACTAAAAATGGAAGATGAGTTTGTAAAAGCGGTAAGATATGAAATTTTATTTTTAACCTTTATGATTCTATTTGCAACTTTTATTTCATTTTCTTTGGTCTCATTAATCAATCCCGAACTATCAATCAATAACAGGAGCTTATTATACCTTTCTACCTTTTTCCTGTTATTTTACAATGCTGCATTTTATATAAGATTAAAATTCTATAGCAAAACAGAATCATTATTAAGGAATAAGAAATTCAAAATTTATTATATAAGTCTATCAATTATTGTCCTTATATTTATTCTATATAAATTAATAGGATGATTATCCATAAATATAAATTAAGAAAGATGATGATGATCATATTTATTATAAGAGCTTTATTATTTTCACATTAAATTAATATTTTGACATGGGGATACGATATAAAACATTATTAATTATTGATTTTAACCAAATGTCAAGTGAAAAAAA
>JBNJFN010000041.1:0-15884 GCA_051746885.1 Bacteroidota bacterium
GATGTTTTTCGTTTTGCTTCCCTGCAATCGGATGTTGCCGAACGGCTGCTGTCGGATTTAGGTAGGGGAGAAGATGTACCGGATTCCATCGTACTGGTCGAGGGTGAAAACGTGTATGCCCGTTCCACGGCTGCATTGCGGATGGCAAAAAGGTTAAGGCATCTATGGCCTCTTCTGTATGTATTTATTCTTGTTCCCCGGTTCATCCGGGATCCTGTTTACGACTGGATAGCCCGGAACCGCTATAAATGGTTCAGACGCCGGAGCTCCTGCTTTGTCCCGACCCGGGATGTTCGCCATAAATTTTTGGATCAGTGAAGCGGGGTGAACAATTGTTATCGAGCGGAGGCATAGATTAGATGGGAGTTTGGCTTTTCAGACAAAATAAAGCTACGGCCTGACCCTGACGAGACTCATCATTCCTGACCGAGATGCAAGCGTTGCTTGCCTTTGCTGTTAGTCTTTGTGTGACATTCACTATCCACTTCTATGACTGCAATGCTTCCCCAACTCCCGTCAAACAATCAAATATTCAAATTCGATAGCTATCGGATCCTGCCAAACATTTTATAACCTTAAATGACAACCGAATGACCATGAATGACAATTGAATTTCACTAAAAACTGTAGCGAACAGAGCTCACCAATCATTCCCCCTCTCAAGAAAAGTCAACTGCCGAAAGCACATTGATCACTTTTTCTATTGAATAGGGTTTGGTGAGCAGTTCGTTGAAACCTTCTTTTTTATAATCGGCGAAAAAGTCGGCGGGATTATAGGCAGTTAAAGCCACAATGGGGATCTTGCAATAGGGATGTTCCATCTCGTTTCGGATATAACGGGTGGTTTCCAGTCCGTTCATCACCGGCATTTCAATATCCATGAAAATCAAATCTACCTTGTGCGATCTGAGAATTTGTATAGCCTTTTCTCCGTTTTCCGCTTCCAGCACAGTACCTGCAAATTCCAAAGTGATCTCTTTAAGGAGCATCCGGTTCATGATGATGTCGTCAACAATGAGTAGATTGAAATCCTTCTTATTCATAGTGTTTTCCTTATCCGAGTCTGCTTAATGTTTTAATAATATCATAACTTTTAATGTTCACTTTCTTCCCTTCAAGTTCGATAATCTTATCGTGTTTGAATTCAGTAAGTGTACGGATCAGGCTTTCTTTTGTAGTTCCTGCCAGCTCAGCCAGTTCAGTACGTGTCAATGGAAAGGAAAAATTATGGGAATCGTAGATTGTTTCGGCAAAATACATGATGATATCAGCGATTCTTCCGGGGAGTTGCTTTTGTGACTGGCTGATCAGCCTTTTGAAAATTCCAAGGTTTTCGGCAGTAATTGTTTTCAATATTTCATGAGAATATTTTCCGTTGTTAAGGATGATGCTTTCGAATACCTCGCGGTCGATGATATAAACCATTGTGTTCTCAAGAGCTGCTGCAGAGTAGCTGAAGGTTTCCTCTCCGAAGACCGAATTCAGCCCAAGAAATTCTGCCGGTATTCCGAGTTTGATGATTTTGGTCTTGTTATTCTTGCTTTCTCTGTATATTTTAATGAGTCCCGACAGGATGTACATCACATGAGAGGTGCGTGTATTCTGTTTGAAAATTACGTCATTCTTATGATAATTCACCACGTTACTGTGGCTTTTTATTTGCTCAATTTCCTCGTCTTCGAGTATATTTTCAAAAGGAATAATGATGTTATTACTTTTTTGTGTTTTATGATCAATGTTGTTTTGTTCCTTCATCAAACCATCCTTTTTTAATGAGATTATAAATGAGGCGTTTACATAAATTAGGTGATTTGTATCACCTGGTATATTGAATGTAAATCACCTTCTATATTAATTCAAATCATTTGAAAATCTATCACTTTAGCCTCCAATGATCCGTACATTTGTTTGAGTTAATAAATATGCAATATATAAAAAGAATTTCATATTACAAAGAAAAGATAATGAGTTTGAGAAGGAAAGAAATAATGGTAGTAGATGATTCTGAAACCAATTTGATCTTATTGCAGGCTGTCCTGGAAGATGCGGGATATCACGTTGTTTTGATGGATGATTCATTAAAAGCAGTGGAATATATCAAGCATAGCAAGCCTGATCTGATATTGCTTGATCTGTTAATGCCTGATTTGGATGGATTTGATTTCATGAACCGGTTGAGCAATGGCTCAGGTACCCTTCCTTCTCCTGTTGTGGTGGTTACAGCTTACTCCAATCAGGAAAATGACAAGAAGGCGAAGGAATTAGGTGCTCTGGATGTCATAAACAAACCCATCAATATTGCTTCTTTTTTAAATAAAGTGAATAAAATCGTTAACTAAGCTATTATGTCCAATAACAATCAAGAAAATATCAATTTGCATTCACTCCTCGAAACCTATTCCATTCAGGAGATATCAGATCTCTTTTCCGAGATTGATAAAAAAATCGTATCCCTTCACCAGGTTTCTTCCGAGGATTTCTTAAGATTAAACAGAGACTTTAAAAAATTCCACCAGCAAGCCAATCAGATTTCTGAAAACGCTTCCTATCTTTTTGATTATATCACAGGGCATGAGAATAATGAATTGATAAAGGACATTGATACGTTTTACAAGCGTTTAAAGTCACAAAGTGAAATGTTCGACTCTCATTTTGAGCTGGTAAGCGAGTTGATCAACCCTTTGCTTTCCAAATTGCGTCAAAGCTTTTTCCCGATCAAAAATTTCAAGCAGAATCTGACCAGCCTTAAATTCCTGGAGTCGAATCTGGAACTGGGTGCGACCTTTTCTGAGGAATCTAGTTCTCCCTATGTGCAGGGGATTTGTGAAGAGCTTAGAGAGGAGGTTACTCAGATTGAGAAACTTTTCGCCAGACTGAAACAACTTCTTAAAGACAAGTTTCTTTTAAGCGATCAATTCAATGCCGAAAAGGTGGATATCAATAAAATACTGGATTTATTGAAAGAGGAGATTGAAGTTTATTCAGAACATTATAATTCTGCAAAGCAAAAACTGCCTGAGATCAAGGAGAAGACGGATGCCACCTCCGAGAGCATTAACAAAATCATCACCAGCTTGCAGTATCAGGATATTATTAAACAGAAGATGGAGCATATCCAGAGAACCCATAAAGAATTGGCGGAGGAGCTGGAGAATTTTGAATCGGAAGATAAAACCAGCCTCAATGAAAAAGCGAAATATTTCATTCGGCTTCGGGACATAGCGGGGTTACAGGCTGCTCAACTGATGCATACCAACAAAGAGTATCAGACGGCTATAGAAAGAATCTCGGATAAATTTCTGGAGATCGGTGAGAACATGACCCTGGTCTCCAAACAGTGTGCTGATTATACCTCCTTTGACTCGGATAAGCAGAAGGTGTTTTTCAATTCCCTGAAAAATAACCTGAATAAGGCTGAAGAACAGATCCAGCATTTTTGCCGTTTTAATACCAATTTCAGAAAAAATGTGGATGATATAGTTGATCTGCTCAACCAGATACTTAACCGTTACTCCAGAATCCAGCCTTTGATGGATGATTTGGAGGCAAGGCTGAAAGATCCGGCCTGGCAGAGAGAAGAATACGAAGTCAATGAGAATATTATCCGGCAGATGATCCAGGTATTCGATGATCTGAAGGGAAATGGTGAAATTATGGCAGAACTCTTTAAGGAGTACAGAAAGCATAGGGAACATCTTAACCAGGATGTGATCAATACGATGTCGCAGACCAAAGAAACAGAATGTGAAGATTTTCCCGATAAAATCAGCCATTATATGAATAACCTGAGTGAAATGGAATCGAAGATCGTGGGTAAACTGAAAGAAAATAATGAGTTAAGCGATAAAGTATTCAAAGCGGTTCAGCACTCGGTGAATCAGATTCAGTATTATGAATATTTTGAAAAGGAGATCGAAAAGATTATTGATGAGCTGAATGCCCTTAACTTCAATCTGAAGAACAATTCTGAGGAAGATGTGGCAAGCAGGAAGGAGAATCTGGAGCGACTAAAGAAGTATTATACCATGAATACAGAATTTGACATACATGATCAGGTCACCAACGGAGGAGATGTAGATATGGATGATGGAGGTGGGGACCTGGATGATGAAGGTGGGGACCTGGAGTTGTTTTAACTATTAATTGATTAAATAAATGTAATTATGAAAACAAGTAAGCATGTTACCATTACTCCTTACGGAGAAGAAGGAACGGAAAAAGCCAAAATGACCATCAGTAAAGAATTGACGATCTACACCATTCTGGAGATCAAAGACAATTTTCTGGAGGCCATTGAAAAGTACAATGAGTTGGATGTGCATATTAAAGATGTTGAGAACATTGATCTTAGTTTCATTCAGCTAATAGAATCCCTTAGAAAAACGGCCGAAGAATATGGGAAAACTATTTCCGTTACGGCTGAATTAGCGGACGAAACCAGGGATTTGGTTGAAAATACCGGTTTTGATCCAATTTTGCAAACTTAAAATATAAATAAAGTTATGGGTAAGAATATCCTGGTAGTTGATGATTCTGAGAGCATAAGAGAAGTAGTTTCCTTTACGCTCGAGAATGAAGGGTATAATGTTAAGGTTGGTAATGACGGTACGGATGCTCTGAAGCATTTTAACGGAGATCCTATTGATCTGGTGATTACTGATCTGCATATGCCCGAAATGAATGGGATTGAATTTATTAAGGAGATACGCAAAAAGGAACAATATAAACGCATCCCGATATTGTTCCTGACTACTGAATCCCAGGCATCCAAGAAACAGGAAGCCAAAGAAGCAGGGGCTACGGGATGGATTGTTAAACCATTTGTTCCAGCCAAATTATTGGCTGCACTCAAAAAAGTTATGAGATAATGGAAAAATTCACAGAAAAGTTTATAGAAGAGGCCACTGATAATATTTCAAACCTGGAAGAAGCCCTCTTGAAACTGGAGAATGATCCCAACTCAACGGACCTTGTTGAGCAGGTTTTCCGGTCAATGCATTCGCTGAAGGGCGGAGGATCAATGTTTGGTTTTAACAAACTAAGTGATTTCACGCATCATCTGGAAAATTTATGGGACCGCATTCGCGAAGGCCATTTAAAGGTAAATCAGGGTTTGCTGGATATTACCTTGCAGGCAGTGGATCATCTGAAAGCCCTTTTGAAGGAGAAAGACGATCTCTCTGCTGATACCGAGACCACACATAAAAATCTTACCGTCCAGGTGATGCAATTTCTCGGGGAGGAAACTACAGCTGACAGCGGGAACGACGTTTCTGACGGTTCATCGGAAGGCAGTAATGATGACGCAAAAACGTATTACATCTATTTCGATCCTTCGGAGAATATTTTTGATGATGGCACCAATCCACTTTTCCTTTTGGATGAGTTGAATTCATTGGGACAGTGTAAAATCATACCTTACCTGCATCGCATACCTCTGCTTCATGAAATGGAGCCCGTAAAGTGCTATACTTACTGGGAGATCATTCTGGCCACGCGAGAGGACGAGAATGCCATTCATGATGTGTTTATCTTTGTGCAGGAGCAGGCTGAGATCAATCTACACCTGTTAAGCAACAGCAATCTTTTTAATGACAGCAGTTTTCTGGAGAAATTGGAACAGCAGGCAACCAGTAAGAAAGATTTGGGTTTCGAGGGTTTCAGGGAAATATTGAGCAATCTTGCTCCGAAAGAAGCTACTACTGAAAAATCCGATAATCGGCCTGCCAAAGGTAAGGGAAGCAGGGAGAGCACAATTTCCAGCATTCGTGTAGAGTCCGAGAAGATTGATCATATGATGAACCTGGTGAGCGAGCTGGTTACCACCCAGGCAAGGTTAAGCCTCCGTGCTGAACAGTTAGGTGACAGCGAACTGGAAGGAATCGCAGAAAATGTGCAGAAACTGACACGGCAGTTACGCGATAATGCCTTCGATGTGGCTCTTGTGCCCGTAGAAACTATGCTAACCCGTTTCCAGCGACTTGTACGGGATCTGTCCAACAGCCTCAATAAAAAAGTGCAGTTTACAGCCGAGGGTACCGATACGGAACTGGATAAGAACATTATTGAAAAGCTTACCGATCCCCTTCTTCATATTATAAGAAATTGTATTGATCACGGGATTGAAACTCCGGAAGAACGAAAAGAAGCAGGCAAATCTGAAGAAGGGAAAATTTTATTCAAGGCGTTTTACTCCGGAGCCAGTGTGCATATACAGGTGCAGGATGATGGGAAGGGCATAGACCCTGAAAAGATTCGAAAGAAAGCTGTTGAAAGAGGTTTGATCTCACCTGATGCTTCTTTGTCCAGGAAAGAAATTTTTGATTTGACTTTTCATCCGGGTTTTTCCACCTCCGAAAATGTAACCGATGTTTCCGGCAGAGGCGTCGGCATGGATGTGGTTAAAAGGAACCTGGGTGAGATCAGGGGAGAAGTGGAAATAGATTCTAAAGTCAATGCAGGCACCACTATTACTGTTAAATTGCCCCTGACCCTATCTATTGTTGATGGGTTGCTTGTGCAGATAGCCGAAAGCAAATATGTCATACCCTTATCTGCTGTGGATAAAATTTATGCCGTCAAACACAGCGAGGTGGTGAATCATTTTAACAACCTTATTGTGCTGGATGGCGAACAGACTCCATTCTTCAATCTGAGGGAAGAATTTCACCTTCCTGAGTCAGAAAATGAAACCGAAGAGATTGTGGCGGTTCGGTATGAAGAGGCACGGGTTGGTTTGGTAGTGGACAATGTGATAGGTGAATATCAGGCAGTGTTGAAGTCTATGGGTAAGATGTATAAAGAACAGGAGATGATCTCAGGGGCTACCATCCTGGGCGATGGTACTGTTGCCCTTGTCATGGATACCAATAAAATGATTGAGAAGTTTTCAGCAGCTTCCGAGCAGAAATCAACTGTAGAATGAGAGAATATAGTATCATATGAAAAAAGAAGAACTGACACAGATAAAGTCCTACCTTACTTTTAAGTTAGGTGAAGAAGAATTTGCAGCCCATGTAGGCAAGGTTTTAAGCATCATGGAAATGACTAAAATAACAAAAGTCCCTAAAACCCCGGATTATCTTGAAGGAGTCATTAATCTCCGGGGTCAGGTTTTACCGGTTGTGGATACGCGGATTAAGTTCGGTATGAGTTCGGCTAAGTATACCTCCAATACGTGCATTGTTGTTATGGAAGTGGAGGTCAATGATGAAACTGTACAGGTAGGGACAATTGTTGATTCGGTACAGGAGGTAATTGAAATTGAAGAAGATCAGATTCAGCCTCCCCCGTCTATAGGCAACCGGATCAAATCCGAATTCATTTATGGGATGGCCAAAATCGAGGATAAATTTATTATGATTCTCGATATGGATAAGATCTTTTCTGCTGAAGAGATTGAAGACGTTCAATCCTCCACAGAAAGGGGACGCCGGGAGCAGGCTTCGCAGGAGGTTTCTAAAGAACCGGTATATGAAAAGTCACAGAATGAATAAAATGGCCGTTAAATTCTTTCAGAATTATTTTTAAGAGAAAAAGAAATCCATTTATTGTATTGTATTAATATAAATAGATGACAAGTTGTTTATGAGAAGATTAAAGGATATGAAGATTGGTAGCCGGTTGAATCTGGTACTAAGTATTGCTTTTATAGTGGTAGTCATTGGCTTGGGGTTGTATACCCTGAACCTTCAGACGAACCGGATCCAGGAAAATACGGATATTCGTATGAATGAGCAGGTATCCGATCTGTCAAACTTCATTGAAACAGAGATTGAAGATAACCAGGAGAATACAAATCACGCCCTGCAGACTGCAAGTTATATATTCCAGCAGGCAGGCAATCTGAATATTACAGACAGCAGTTATGTTCAGATGGATATAACAAATCAGGAGAACCGCCGGACAAGAACTGTAGAGCTTCCTGTCTGGAGCATTGACGGACAGCAGGTTCAGCAGAGTAACGAGCTGGTGGATAAAATCAGTGAGGTGACAGGTGCAGATGTATCCATCTTCCAGAAGATAGACGGTGGATTTTGCAGGATCTCGACAACAGTAACCGGCGATAACGGAGAAAGACAGGAAGGCACTTTTATTTCTTCCGGTTCGGAAGTATATCAAACTGTCCAGGAAGGTCAGGTTTACAGGGGAAGAGCAATGGTTGTTGATGAGTGGTATCTTACGGCACAGGAACCCATCAGGGAAAATGGGCAGATTGTGGGTATGATCGGTGTAGGTGTCCCGGAAAAAGATCTTACCGGATTGCGTGAGATATTTTATGAAAAGACCTATTTTGAAGATGGGTATCCTTATCTTGTCAATAAAGAGGGAGATGCAATCATTCATCCTGATGATGAGACAGAAGGAAGCAATGTGGGCGGCGAAGATTTCATCCAGCAGATGTTTGCCGATGAAAGTGGACAAGGTAAGATTCACTATCAATGGGAAGGACGCTCCAAATTTCAGTACTATCAGTATGTTGAGCCCATCAATTCCTATGTAGCCGCTACCATTTATGAAGAGGATTTTATGGGGGAGATCAATCAAACCCGTACTGCCATTCTTATGGCCGTTTTAATAGGTATCGTAGTGTTTGTGATCATCAATCGTCAGGTAAGCCGGTCCATTACTAATGGTCTGCATCGTGGTGTGAATTTTGCCAAGCGGGTAGCCAATGGAGACCTCACAGCCACTGTGAATATAGATCAGAAAGATGAAGTAGGAGAACTGGCAGAAGCCATGAATAATATGGTGTTGAAGCTCCGGGAGGTTGTGGATAATGTCAGGCAGGGATCTGATAATATCGCATCTGCCAGTCAGCAGGTCAGTTCAAGTTCACAACAACTGTCTCAGGGTTCTTCTGAACAGGCTTCTTCGGTAGAGGAAGTATCTTCGTCCATGGAGCAGATGGTTTCCAATATCCAGCAAAACACCGATAATTCGAATCAGACTGAGAAGATAGCCACAGAAGCTGCCAAAGAGATGGAGAAAATGGGCGAATCCAGTAAGAAGAGCCTGAGCTCAGTCCGGGAGATAGCTGATAAGATAACCATAATCAATGATATTGCCTTCCAGACCAACATTCTTGCCCTCAATGCAGCCGTGGAAGCTGCACGGGCAGGAGAGAACGGGAAAGGTTTTTCCGTAGTGGCTTCTGAGGTACGTAAATTGGCTGAAAGAAGTAAAGAGGCCGCCGATGAAATTGTTGAACTTGCCAATTCCAGTGTGAAGGTTTCGGAGGAAGCAGGAGAAAAACTGGATGGTCTGCTGCCCGAAATTGAAAAAACCGCCAAATTGGTTCAGGAAATCAGTGCTTCGTCAAATGAACAGAACAACGGGGCCGATCAGATCAACAATGCGGTACAGCAGCTCAATCAGGTAACCCAGCAAAATGCTGCTTCTTCAGAGGAACTTGCTACAAGCGCAGAAGAACTGGCCGGTCAGGCTGATCAGTTAAATCAGACCATTACCTTTTTCAAAACCGGCCAGGAATCGGAGACATATTCCACAAGTACCAACGCCTGGAATAAAAAGCAGGCTTCCACGACAAAGACAAGCCAGACCTATGCTGCAAAATCTTCTCAGAATCAAGCAAGTAATGGAAAGACAGGAAAAGAGAGTGGTGGCAACGGCAAAGGAAATGGCAGCGGGAACGGCCAGGGAAATGGAACTACGGCTTTTAATCAGAATAATAAGCAAGGTTACAATTTGAACCTGGGAGACAATGGTAAGGGAGGAAATGGTGAAGATAAAGATTTTGAATAATATTAATAAGCCGATGATCAGATCAAAAAGGGCGAATGCACGATAAACTTTTGAATTTCCTCCTTTACTTTGTTTTAAGACTATGTGGAGTACTTTAATTTTAAGTTGAAAGAACATGGAAAAGAACAATTTTAATGCCGTTCACAGTACAAAAATGACCACTGAGGATTTCAAAAAACTCAGCCGGTTTATTACAGAGCATGCAGGCATTAAGATGCCTGATGCCAAAAAAGTGATGCTGCAAAGCCGCCTTCAAAAGCGGCTTCGGTATTTAAACATGAACAATTATAAGGAATACGTTGATTATGTGTTCACTGAAGACGGAATACAAAATGAGCTAATTCATATGTTGGATGTAGTCAGCACCAACAAAACGGATTTTTTCCGGGAACCTGTTCATTTTGAGTTCCTGGAAAAAAGTCTTTTACCCGAATATATCAACCAATTTCCACAGAAAAGACCCATTAAAATATGGAGTGCCGGTTGTTCTAGCGGTGAGGAAGTCTATACTATTGCAATTACTCTGGCTGAGTTCAAAAAGAATCATCCCGGTCTGGATTATTCCATTTTTGGTACGGATATCTCAACAGAAATTCTCAGAAGGGCTGTTGATGCCATCTATAAGGAAGAGAAGATAGACAATATTCCCATTGACCTGAAGAAAAAATATTTTCTCAAAAGCAAGGACAGAAGCAAAAAACTGGTACGGATCGTTCCCGAATTGCGCAAAAAAGCCTATTTTGCAAGGATGAATCTTATGGATTCCAGGTATGACCTGAAAGATACATTTGATGTGATATTTTGTCGCAATGTGCTGATATATTTTAACAGGGATATACAGGAATCAGTTATCAACAAATTAACCGGAAAATTAAGAAGGGGTGGATATTTTTTTATTGGACATTCGGAATCAATTATGGGAATGGATGTCCCTCTGAACCAAATTAAACCCACCATATTTCAACGCATATAAAAATAATTGTAATATGAGCGAATTGACTGATCAAGAGTTGATGGACGAACTCAAAGAACGATTTCATCAAAACAAAAAGTCCCTGGAACAGATTCAGAAACTCTACGAGGAACTGAAAGAAGTAAACAAGAAACTGGAGGATTCTGAAGCCCTCAAATCTCATTTCATCTCCAATATCACAAATGAGATCATCAATCCTTTCTCTTCGATCATGGGGCTGGCCAAAAACATTATGAGTCTGGAAGAGCCTGACTGGAAACAGGTCAAATCCATGGTCTCCATGATCTATTATGAAGCTTTTAACCTTGATTTTCAGCTAAGGAACATATTTGTCGCTGCCAAGCTGGAGGCGGGAGAGATCTATCCCGAAGTGCTTAATGTAGATGTCAGGAAGTTGCTTGAGAGCGTTATCGATTCATTTAAATATGAGCTCGACAAGAAAAATATGAAGGTGGAATTCAATTGTAATATTAAGCCGAAGAAAGGGGCCGTCTATTATTTTAAAACGGATCCGGAAAAGGTAAAGTTGATCATCTCCAATTTGTTGAGTAATGCGGTGAAATACAGTTATGATGATAGCAATGTCGTGATTAATTCCTGGGAGTCTGATGAAAAGCTTTTTATCTCCGTGAAAGATTATGGTACCGGTATCTCTGAGGAAAATCAGGAGATCATCTTTGACCGTTTTAAAAAGCTGGATTCGGGAATTAATTCTGTATACAGAGGCCATGGTCTTGGACTTTCCATAAATAAAGCACTGATCGATCTTTTGAATGGAGATATAGACATTCAAACGGAAAAAGGGAAAGGTTCCGAGTTTATCATCTCCATACCGGAGATGGAGAACAATATAAGCGGTTTTGCATTTGATGATAATGAAACGTTTTTCGGAAAGGAAGATTTTATACAGGAAGGTGATGATGAAATATTTTAACACGTGTTGCCGATGAATCCGAATAATACACATTTCTTATATCCTGCAGCTTTATTCGCTTCCAGGGAACCCTATCTGATTAATACCATATTGGGGTCGTGTGTGGCAATTTGTTTATATGATCCGGAACGTAAGATTGGCGGAATGGCTCATTATATGCTCCCTTTGTGGAACGGGGAAGGCTTGGCCTCCCCAAAATATGGGAATATTGCAGTGGAAAAACTGGTGGAAAAAATGAAAAATTACGGAAGCAGTCAATATAACCTTAAAGCAAAGGTATTCGGCGGAGGTGAGGTGATTGACATTCAAGATGCTTATTTTTATATAGGGAAGCGGAATATTAAAATGGCCTATGATATGCTTGGGGAATATGGTATTCCGGTGATCGGATCGAGTACGGGAGGTAAATTTGGAAGAAAGCTTATTTTTAATACTTTTACAGGCCAGGTGAAACAGCGTTATGTAAGAAGACAGGATGTTTTGTAGGATTTTAAAGGCCTTTGAATATATAAAAGAGATGTTCTGCCTGAACAGAAATTTGTTTTGATTAAATAAATAATTCAACCTTAATTGATTTCACAAGGTGGCAATGAAAAATAAAATCCGGGTACTTGTGGTAGATGATTCTGCTGTAGTGCGGCAAACACTTGAAAAGATCATCAATTCAGATCCTGAGCTGGAAGTCATGGGTACAGCAGCGGATCCTTACCTGGCTGCAAATAAGATCAAAAAAGAGGTTCCCGATGTGATTACACTGGATGTGGAAATGCCCCGTATGGATGGGCTTACCTTTTTGAAGAAGATTATGTCGCAACACCCCATGCCAGTGGTTATCATTTCCAGTTTAACGGAAAAAGGTACCCGAAGCGCCATTAAGGCCCTGGAATTTGGGGCGGTGGAGATCATTACCAAACCCCGTATGGATTCCAGAAAGTTTATCCAGGAGTCAAAGATTCGAATATGTGATGCGATTAAGGCTGCGGCTGTCTCAACCATGAAGCGAAGAAATGTTCCTACACCCAGCATTCATGTAGAGCCCAAATATACTGCCGATGCAGTTCTTCCCAAAAGCGCCGCCAAAAGCATGGTTGAAACTACGGAGGTGGTTGTGGCTGTTGGAGCCTCAACCGGGGGTACCGAGGCCATAGCAAAATTTCTTGAGGAACTCCCTGTTGATAGTCCCGGCATTATCATTGTACAACATATGCCCGAGCAATTCACCCGTTCGTTTGCAGAACGACTGGATGACACGTGCCGCGTAACGGTAAAGGAAGCTGCCAATGGTGATTCACTGATCAGGGGTCACGTTTTGATTGCTCCGGGGAATTACCATACTTTATTGAAACGAAGTGGGGCCAGGTATTATGTAGAAGTGAAGGAAGGACCGATGGTTAATCGTCACAGGCCCTCAGTGGATGTTCTTTTTCGGTCGGTCGCCAGGTATGCCGGCAGAAACGCCATGGGAATAATTCTTACCGGTATGGGCAGAGATGGTGCGGCAGGTTTGCTGGAGATGAAACAGGCTGGTGCCAAAACTATAGCACAGGACGAGAAATCCAGCGTGGTTTATGGTATGCCCAAAGAGGCTATCGAGCTGAATGCAGTGGATAAAATACTCCCCTTACAGGAGATGGCAAAATTTATTGAAACAAGCTATAAATATTGGTAATAGCAGGAGATGATATACACCGAAGCTTTGTCGCTATAATAAAATATAGATCTTTACGGTCATTTATCTGTGATTTAAAGAAGATTTGAAGGAAATGACCGGTTGAGAGGAAGAGTAACGGGGAGTATAGAAGAAAATGAAACCCTTGCGACTTCTTTTTCGTTGGAAAGTATAGTAAGTAAAAAGAATGTAGATGAGCATAAGCATGTACATTCTTTTGAAATATCAAATATATTTGGTTCGTAAAATGTTAATGGTTTTCTCTGATGGCGACAAAAAGCAATAAAAATATAGTTCTTAAATATACATTAAGCGGGTTTATTATTGGCTTGGCCACTATACTTTTAGTGGTGGTGCTGGATATTATCCTCCTTAATATGACGCTGGAACAGATCGGAGAAGCTCACAGCCGGAACCCGGTTTACATTATCCTCGATTTATCTCCGGCCGTTCTGGCCTTTTATGCTTATCTGCTTGGCAAAAGACATGCTGATATATCCCGAAATTTGCAGGAATCCCTGGAGCGGGAACACAATAAGATCTACAAATTGTACAATTTTGTGGAACAACTAAGAAAAGGCAATACGGATGCTGAGTATAAGATACAGGACGATGAGGATCTACTGGGCAAGGCAGTAATGTCGTTGCGCGATGAATTGAAGAAAAATCAGGAAGAAGAGGAGAAACGAAAAAAAGAAGACGAACAGCGCCACTGGACCTCAGAAGGGTTGGCTAAGTTTGGAGAGATTTTACGCCAGGAAACGGATGATTTGGAAGAAGTGTCTTATCAGGTGCTCAGTAATCTCGTTAAATATATTGGTGCCGTACAGGGCGCCCTGTTTATAATAGAAGGAGAGGAGGATAATGACAGGCACCT
The DNA here is from genome assembly GCA_051746885.1 of Bacteroidota bacterium. Classification (GTDB taxonomy): domain Bacteria; phylum Bacteroidota; class Bacteroidia; order Bacteroidales; family UBA12077; genus JAGXLC01. Next base: position 14,219 of record JBNJFN010000041.1, read on the forward strand.
GGAGATGAAAGCATGCTACGCTTATGACAGGAGGAAATTTCCCGATAAAAGGGTGGAGATGGGTGAAGGTTTATTGGGTGCAACCGTAATGGAGGAGGAGACTACCTATCTCACTGAAGTACCCCAGGAATATGTCAATATCACATCTGGTCTGGGCTATTCCACACCGGATGCCCTTTTAATAGTTCCCTTGATAGTCAACGAACAGGTTCACGGGGCCATAGAGCTGGCCTCATTCCACGGAATGGAGCAATATGTGATTGATTTCGTTGAGAAAGTAGGGGAAAGCGTTGCTTCCACCATTTCCAATGTGAAGATCAATTCTAAAACTTCACGCCTTTTGGAAGAATCCCAGAAGCAGGCTGAGGAGCTGTCTTCCAAAGAGGAAGAGATGCGGCAGAACATGGAAGAGCTCAAAGCCACTCAGGAAGAGGCAGCCCGCCAGAGTGAGCGGTTTGTTATTTTTTCCAATGCCGTCAGCCACACCATGATCCATGCGGAATACGATCCTCAGGGATATTTGTTGTATGCAAATACCAAATTCATTAACAAACTGGGGTATGAGTCCAATAAAGAGGTGGAAGGCAAACATATCTCCGAGTTTATTGACAGGAAAGACAGATCCTGGTTTGATGAGCTTTGGGATAGCCTGGCACATGGAGGAAGGCATTTTGAGGATTATATGAAACATGTTACCAAGCAGGGAAGAGATCTGTGGACCATGTCCACCTATACATGTATGAGGAGAGATGACGGAAGCGTTGAAAAAATACTGTATCTGGGCCTCGATACCACAGCACAGAAAAAGCAGAGCCTTGACTATGAAGGACAGATCCAGGCACTGAATCAGGCCAGTCAAAAGGTTGAACTATTGCCTTCAGGCGACATACTTGAGGCAAATAATAATTTCAACAACCTTATGGAGTATTCGGAAAGTGAACTGAGCAACAGCACCATCTTTGATATTGTGCCCCGGGCAGACCTGAATGAGTTGAAAGAAACATGGGAGAAGGTGTCACAGGGAGAGATATTTGAGGGTCAGATGAGGCATCAGACCAAAAACGGCAAGGAAGTTTGGCTGCAGGTGACCCTTTCACCGGTAAAGGATATTTACGGGGAGATTTCCAAGATCATCTATGTGGGGAATGACATTACCAAGAGCCGGAAGATGGAGATGGAAACAGCCAGGCAGGCTGAGATGCTTAAAGAGCAGGAAAAACAGCTGAAACAGGCGCAATCTGACCTTACCAAAAAGCTTGAGGAAGCCCGTGAAGAAGTGAAACAGCGATTCAAGGATATGGAGAAGGAGAAGCTGCGCAATGACAGAACCTTGGAAGGTGCATCCGATGCAATATTTACAATTGATCAGGAAGGTACCGTTAAATTTTTTAACAAAGCCGCTGAAGAGCTCTGGCAAATAGAAAAATCTTTGATCCTCGGAAAAAATCTCAATAAATTGTTCCCCAATGGCAGTAACCAGGATGATTTTATAGAACGCTTGCTGGATCCCAATAAAGATAAGATCGTCGGGGAGCGCAAAGAGGTGAATATAACTACTACGAATGGTGAAGAAGTACCCGTGATCATTCTGTTATCTATGGCCCATGTAGAGGACGAAACCACTTATACCGCCTTCGTTCAGAATATTTCAGTGGATCTGTTTTGA
>JBNJFN010000042.1:0-2297 GCA_051746885.1 Bacteroidota bacterium
TCACTGTTTACGCTTCATGCCGCCATTTCTGACGACTATGCAAAACTCGCTTCCGGTGGCTGACCATGCCTTTCCGTGTCCCGCCTATTTTCGGCGGGATGGGTTTGCTGCAAGGTGTTTCATTATTTATATATTTAATACGCCTTATAAATCCCCACCTTATGGGCTTTCACGGGGCTACGTGCATCTGTAGCCTTTCATTTCAAATTCATCAGTAGCCCTAAAAATTCAACTCCCTCCCACTCAGGTATTGCGAAACCATTTTATTATTGGTATGTTTAATTGATCAATTATAGTTCGGATCTTTAGTTATCACTTCATTAAAATCCTGAATTTATGTCCGAAACATCAGATTACGAAGAAAAAAAAGTGGTCATGCCGACATGATTCAGGATCTGGTCAGCCTGGCAATTTCAGGAAAGGCGAATCCCGAACCTTTAACAGCCATTGGATTCGGTCATATCCTGCTTGAACAAGCCAGTAGGATGTCTCATGAATTGGGTAACCCTCTGGCCAGATACAAAGGAGAAGATGAAATCGATTATGAATACCTGAAATTGCGAAATAAGGCTTACACCCATCTGAAAGAAGCGGTTGATGAAATCAGGGCATGCGGTTTGTCTCAACCCATCCCATGTTTGGTCCAACATTCGCCAATGTACGGGAACCGAGCAATCAGAATGCCGTGATCATCAAAGAATCGGATAAATAAGGAAAGCCTTTTTCAGAGATTTTTACATGTCTTTTCGGCTGAAGCTCTTTGAATATACCTTCCAGGAACACGACAACACCAAAGCCTATTCACGAAATTCAAATCAAAAATTATGATATCCGGCTTGAATGTGAAAAAAAATTTATTTTCTTTATACTGCAAAAACAAATCAATTAATACTCTTTTTGCCTCATGTTATCGGAGATAAGATGCGGATATATTAGAACATAAACTATTCTTAATTATGAATACATCAATTAAACGATTCAACTACATTTCTCTACTTTTTAGCCTGGTAATTATTCTAATATCAACAGGCTGTGATTCAGGATGGAACATTCAAAACCCTTATAAACAAGTAGAGTGGAATAATCATCAACAGTATAAAGCCAATTTACATACCCACACTACCCGCAGTGACGGACAAATGAACCCACATACCGTTGTAGATAAATACCACCAACTGAATTATCATATTCTGGCCATTACCGATCACAACGAAGTAACCTGGCCATGGACAGAATTTGCTGAAATGGACTCTAGTGAAACGGCAAAAGAACGGCTGGAAAAAGGGAATCTTCAAGCTAAGAATCTTGACTATGAAAACCGCGATCCCGAGAAATTGGAAATTATTGATATACAGGGAAACGAACTTTCCAGCCATCATCATATGGGAAGCTATTTCAGCGATCACAACGGAACGGAAACTGAAGAAGCCTCGCTTTCCGCAACATCATTAAAAGAAGGGCTTCTAATCTTAAACCATCCGGGACGTTATACAGACCAAAACCCGGATAAATATAATCTTAACTGGTATTGTGACAATTTCACACAACATGATCATCTTATTGGTATGGAAGTATACAATCAGGGAGATAGATATTCCGGAGACCGCCACTTATGGGATTCCATTCTGACACGCTTGATGCCGGAAGATCCCGTATGGGGATTTTCGAATGATGATATGCATGGAGAAGACGCCCTTGGTCGCAACTGGAATCTTCTAGTCTTACCCAAACTAACGGAGGAATGGGTTCGAAAAGGCATGAAAGAAGGTCGGTTCTTTTATGTTTATGCACCGGAAGGTCATGATGGCCCAGAACCCCCTGTTATTGAATCGGTAAAAGTAAACCGACGCAAAGGCACAATAGAACTAGAAGCAACCGGCGAAGAATCTATTGAGTGGATATCGGGCGGTGAGGTTGTACAAAAAGGCCAAATTATTCAACTGGACAATTTGGACGAAGTGGAAGGATACGTCCGCGCAGAGATTCATGGACCCGGAGAAACGATAGTTGGAACTCAGGCATTTGGTATACAGGAAAATCAATAGAAGGCCGGAAAAATCAAATCATGGTCATCTCTCTTCATCCTTATTTACATTTTCTAGGTTCTTTGTATTCGTTCCATCTGAAGGGATCATCAATGGGATAACCCCGGAGGGTCTTCTGGTTCACAATACAGACATTGGCATCAGAACTCAGGTTTTCTCTTAAAAACCGACCCTGGTCCAGTTTAACACCGCATACGTCCGGAAAATCTTCATCCGCCCAGTTGGTATCAAACACGTAGGTTTCATCCCCGG
>JBNJFN010000042.1:2397-12532 GCA_051746885.1 Bacteroidota bacterium
TTTTTCTTCTCATTTTCTCCCCTTTCCGCTTTCCCATTTTAGATCTTCTGTTATATATTCGCAGCCGTTTAACTTTACCGGGTTATGGTCGAAATCTTCAATCATTTCATAGAACTGCTGCAGTCGTTTAATCTCAGCCCTTTGGAATGGGGCCTAATCTTTTTATGTGGTATACTGATCGGGGCTACCAAAACAGGATTGTCCGGCGCAGCATTTCTTGTGGTGCCTACCATGGCCATGATTTTCGGAGGTAAACCCTCCACCGGCTTACTCCTACCGATGCTCATTATGGGCGACATTTTTGGGGTTTCCTACTATAACAGACATGCCAACTGGAAATATGTGCTCAAACCCATACCATGGGCATTAGCAGGAGTAATTATCGGAGTACTTACAGGCAACCAGGTTTCCGGGGAGATTTTCACTACGCTGATCGCCATAACCATCATCATGGGAGTAATACTTATGGTGTGGCAAGACAACCGGAGAAATCAGATAACCGTTCCTGACTACTGGTGGTTTTCTGCCATTATTGGCATGATTGGCGGTTTTTCAACGATGATAGGCAACTCGGCCGGCCCGATCATGTCTATCTATCTGTTGACTATGTATCTTCCCAAAAACATGTTCATAGGCACAAAGGCTTGGTTCTTTATGATCATCAATGTGGCGAAGGTTCCATTTCATATATTTTCATGGAATACGATCGATCTGCGCACCTTTGCCTTTGATCTCTCCGTGTTCCCTGCAATTGTTATTGGAGCTTTTATAGGGGTGCGGGTGGTAAAACTCATCCCTGAAAAAGGATACAGAATACTGGTAATTGTTACTACCGTAATTGCATGCATCATTATGCTTACCAGGTAGATTAACTATATTGGACTACCAAAGGAAAGGTTTCGAAATGGAATGAGAGAATGTATCTGTACCTGGCGTCATTCATGGTCATTCGGTTGTTATTCATTGTATTCGCAGATAATCCCAGTGTTTGATTCATCCCGGACAAACAGGGAGACTCTTCGGTATCCAACCACCGCTTCATTACGCTCGAAGCGAAGTGGAGAGGCGGAATCTATATCTTAGCTATCTTCAATAAAGCTGGCAAAAGGCAGTTTGCAGCTAAATCCGGGGTAAGTATAATTTGAAAAAAATCCTTCAACGGCTTAATATCAGCAACCTACAGATCCTCCAGAATGAACGATATGGCATCCTTTTCACTGAAATGATACAACATTCTGTCCAGATAAGCCAGAGGAATGCCAATTTGATCACAACCCCGGCGAAGGCCGTCTTCCACTGATTCGTACATATACTTCGTATCCTGAAGCTTATGGCGGTCAGCCTCCAGTCCAAAATTGTCCCTGAGCACATCAGTTATTCGTGTGTTCAATCCTATTACATTAATAGAAAGCCCCACCTCAATCATATACTCAGAAGCACTTTTCAGCTTAAAATAGGAATTGCGTTTGATAAGGAGGTTGCGGATTTCTTTATAGCCTAATTGATTGTGATCCATATCATCCAGCAATACAAAATGACCGTTATAGATCACACTGGGATGAGACAGCAGAGCATCAATCTTCGCAGCCTGTTTATTATAAAAACGGGTGGCCTTATATTCCTTTAGAATGCCTGCAATGTATTCCCTGCGAAGCTCCTTTTTTGCCAATAACACACTTAAACTAAGACGCTCACCAAATTCCCGGAACCTTACTTCGTCTTTTTTCAGCTCATATAGCATATCGGCTCCACCTACAGCGCATATCTTCAATATCAGGAGGAACCAAAGTTCTTCTTCACTCATTTCTTTATACAAACCCAGTTGAGGGGCCGAAATACGATCAAGAAGGTATTTTGCAAGTTCCGTTATTTTCTGTATATCCTCCCGGGAAAGATAGGTTTTATGATTTGCAGAGCTTATATACATTTTACAAATTTTAGAAATGAGTTATATAATCCAGTTTAAAAATAAAAAAATTTCACAGACTTGACGGCATTTACTTTAATGAATCAACAGAAATGATTTGGAAGATGCAAATGCATCATCCGCTGCATCGAATGTAAATAAATAGTTATCAATCAAATAAGATTGATTTTTTTGTTTGAATTAGAATTTCCTATTTTTATGGCTAAAAAATTATGAAAGCACTTGTTTTGGAGGATTACAACAAATTGGCATACAAAGACGTGCCGGAGCCTAAGATCAATCCTGATGAGGTACTCATCAAAGTAAAGGCAGCAGGTATTTGTGGTAGTGATGTACATGGGATGGACGGCAGTTCGGGCCGGCGTGAACCTCCTGTTATTATGGGACATGAGGCATCCGGAGTGATCGAAGAGACCGGTTCAGAGGTTAAAGAATGGAAGAAAGGCGACGCCGTAACGTTTGATTCCACAGTGTATAAACTCGATGACTGGTATACCCGAAGGGGATTCTATAACCTGAGCGACGGACGCAAGGTATTGGGAGTTTCTTGCGATGATTACCGGCTTGATGGTGCTTTTGCCGAGTATGTAAAAGTACCAGGCCACATCCTCCACAAACTGCCTGAAGGAGTTTCTTTCATCGAAGCTGCAATGGTGGAACCTTTAGCGGTCGGTGCCCATTCTGTAGAATTGACTCCCGTTGCTCTTAACGACACGGCTGTTGTTGTAGGCACAGGAATGATCGGTTTGTCAGTCATTCAAATTTTAAAAGAAAAGGGAGTAGGCAAAATCATTGCCATTGATCTTTCCGAAGAAAAACTCAACACCGCCAATCAGGCAGGAGCTACCCATATCATCCACCCGGAAAAAAGCAACGTACAGGAAGAAATATTAAAACTAACCGGCTATCGGGGTGCTGATATTGCATTTGAGGCAGTGGGCATTTCCTCTTCTCTCCAACAGGCAGTCTCTGTCGTCAGGCGGGGAGGATCTGTTACGCTTCTCGGGAACGTCACACCGGTCACTGAATTTCCCATGCAATATGTAGTAACCCGTCAGATAAGGGTCCAGGGTAGTTGCGCCATATGCGGAGAATATCCGGCTGTGCTGGATATGTTGTCCAGAAAACAGATCGATATCCGTCCCCTACTCAGTGTTGAAGCTCCTTTATCCGAAGGGGCTGAATGGTTCCACAAACTTTACAACAAAGAAGAAGATCTGGTCAAGGTAATACTGAAACCCGAAGAATAATAAAAAATTATAAACTATGAGCAAGGTAAAAACTGCCATTGTTGGCTGTGGAAAAGTAGCCCATCTGCATGCAAAAGCACTTGTTAATGCCGAGCATTCTGAATTTACTGCGGCTTACAGCCGAACCAGGGAAAAAGCCGAATCCTTTGCCAGTCAGTATAAGGTTAAGCCTTACGACAACCTGACAAAGATGATACAAAACGAAGGAATTGAAGTGCTGGTTATCTGCACGCCCCATCCTTTTCATGCCGGGCCGGTTATTGAGGGTGCCCGCCTTGGCGTCCATTCCCTTATAGAGAAACCCATGGCCTCATCTTTGAAAGACTGTGACGCCATGCTGGAGGCAGCCGATAAATACGGAATAACCCTTGGCGTGGTCAGCCAGCGGCGGTTCTACGAACCGGTAAAGCGCATGAGACAAGCAATTGATGAAGGCAAGATCGGTTCACCGGCCCTGGGTAATGTGATCATGTTCGGCTGGCGTGACAAAGACTACTACGAGAGCGATGCCTGGCGCGGAACCTGGGAGCAGGAAGGCGGAGGCGTGCTGGTCAACCAGGCGCCTCATCAGTTGGATCTGTTTCAGTGGTTTATGGGGGAAATTGAAGAGGTTTACGGTACCTGGAGGAATCTCAACCATCCCTATATTGAGGTGGAAGACACGGCCCTGGCCATTGTAAAATTTAAAAACAACGCCATCGGCAATATTTTGGTGAGCAATTCCCAGAAACCAGGCATTTACGGAAAGGTACACGTCAACGGTACCAATGGAGCCACTGTAGGTGCACAAACAGAAGGAGGCGCCATGTTTATTGCCGGTTCAACCAACATACAGGAAACGCCATTTAACGATCTCTGGACAGTTCCCGGCGAAGAGGACAAACTGGAACAATGGAAGGAAGAGGATGAAGCCTTTTTTAACAGCATCAATCCTGCGGAATATTACATCCAAATGCAGGATGAAGATTTCTGCCAGGCCATTGTAACCAACCGGGAACCCTTATTGCCGGGTAAAGAAGGCAGGGTGACCGTAGAACTTTTTACTGCGATATATAGGTCAACGCGTAAAAACGGCGCGGTATCCTTCCCTTTAAAGGCTGAATAGCAATATGAAAATTCAGGTAGATAAATCAAATTATAGATTATGAGCGAAACATATCTGGTAATTAGCGTAGCCGCAGCAATCATGGTGCTGCTGTTTCTCGTTCTCAAATTAAAGATTCATGCCTTTCTTTCTTTGCTCCTCACTAGTATCTTTGTCGGCCTGGTAACGGGCATGGAGTTCACCTCTATCATCGATAGTATTGAGGAAGGCATGGCGAGTACTCTGGGATTTGTTGCCACGGTCGTAGGCCTTGGCGCTATTTTTGGGCAGCTTTTGGAAGCTTCGGGAGGAGCTGAATCCATAGCACATTATATGCTGAAAAAATTCGGATGGGAAAAGGCCTCCTGGGCTTTGGTGTTCACTGGTTTTATCATTGCGATACCCGTATTTCTGGATGTGGGTTTTGTTATCCTGATCCCGATCATATATGCCCTCGGACGGGAAACCAAACGCTCATTGCTGTTATATGGAATACCTTTGCTGGCTGGTTTGGCAGTGACCCATGCATTCATACCTCCAACGCCCGGTCCGGTTGCAGTAGCACAAATTCTGGATGCCCAGCTTGGATGGATCATCATTTTTGGCATTATTGTCGGTATTCCTACCGCCATCATAGCAGGTCCGATTTTTGGAAAATACATCAGTAAAAAAATCAAACTAAGTCCACCGGAGTATTTTACAGCCGAGAAGGATGAAGATAAACCGGAAATATACCCCTCTTTCAGAACAGTCGTCCTCATAATAGCATTGCCTTTGGTTTTGATTATCATCCATTCTGTCTCAGAAATCCTCTACAAAAATGACATCCTGATAAGTGAGAGCGTCTACCAGTTTTTTGCACTGGTCGGTCATCCGTTTACCGCGCTTACACTCGCCACATTACTTGCCCTTTATGTATTGGGGTATAAAAAAGGCTTCAGCAAGGCAAAACTCTCCCAACTTTCTGGTAAGGCACTGGGCCCGGCCGGATTGATTATCCTGGTTACCGGTGCCGGCGGAGTTTTTAAACAAGTACTCATTGACAGTGGCGTAGGCGAAATGGTGGCTGAAAACATGCAAAATTCAAGTATGCCGCCGATTGTTCTGGCATACCTGCTGGCTGTGATTGTTCGTATTACCCAGGGCTCAAACACCGTCTCCATGATAACGGCAGCAGGTATTATGGCACCGGTCCTGCCGGTCTTCGATCTTTCCCAGATGCAGACCGCATTAGTTGTACTTTCTATAGCTTCAGGAGCCACCATCCTCTCCCATGTCAACGACAGCGGCTTCTGGCTTGTGGGAAAATATCTGGGAATGGATGAAAAGCAAACGCTGAAATCCTGGACGGTCATGGAAACCATTATTTCCATAACAGGGTTTATTATGGTGTTGCTGCTTAGTTTGTTTATTTAACTTTATTGACAAACACTATTTAATTTTAAACATCAAAATACAAATTGCATTGTGTATTCTCTAAAATAGCTGAAAGATGAACAACATAAAAGTTGGATTTATAGGAGCCGGGGGAATTGCAAAAGCTCATGCTTATGCTTTACAGGCATTGAAGTTCTATTACCCTGATGCACCTGCGATTGAACTAAAGGCCGTAACTTCAGCCAGGGAATCAAGCCGTTCGGAATTCGCAAAAAATTATGGTTTTGAAAAGGCTTTGGATTTAAAATCCTTTATCAAGGAAACCGAAATCAACACAGTATTTATTCTTAGCCCAAACAACCAGCACTATGTGCATCTTGAAGCAGCCCTGCAAATGAAAGGGGTGGAAAGGATCTACCTTGAAAAACCAATTTGTTCAACCAAAGTGGAGGAGGAAAAAATCGCCGAATGGCTTGGCTCAAATAGCGGCGATAAAGAAGTACAGGTAGGCTTTCAGTTTCTTTTCTCCTCTCCCGTTCGAGAGGCCTTGAATTTCCGGGACGAGCAAGAATTCGGACAACCGATCCATTTCGCCTTTACTTATAAGCATACCGATTACCTGGAAAAAAGCTACAGGGATAAGCGGAGAAGCAGACTTACTCCTGCTCCTGACGGAGGAGCCATGGCCGACCTGGGATCTCATGCCATCAGTATGCTCGTGGCTTTTCTTGGAGATTCACTTACCATTACCAATGCATTACAAGGAGGAGCATTTCCCGATGTACCTGCCGATTCTGATCTGTACAGTGAAATATCCCTTTTCGATCAAAAAACAGGAGCTGTTGGTAATCTTTCAGCCAGTCGAATTAGTGCAGGAATGGGTGATGTGCTTGCGTTTGACATTTATTTTGATAAAGGGGCGCTGCGCTATAACTCCTTTTATCCCGACCGGTTTGAATATTGTTTGGAAAGCGAAAATCAATGGTCCACCGTATTCACCGGGAGCAACTTTCAGCCGGTAACCGGATTTCCTTCAAAACATGTACCGGGTGGCTGGCTTCGAGCCCTGAAACATGCACATTATGTATTTTTAACCGGCCAGGATCCCAAAGCCTTTTTGCCCGGTCTGAAACATGGACTCGAAGTACAGCGATTGGTAAGGGAAACAGCCCAACATCTGGAGGTATTCAGGAATAAAATCAAGCGATAATAAAGCAGCGATAGATCATATAAAATAAAAAATGCAATGAGCCAATATTGATGAGATAAAATAAATGGGATTTTTGCATTACCGGAGGATTACCGGCTTGAAGACCGGATTCAGCCCTTATTTTTATTGATAAGACACAAAATTAAAAGGAATGCTGGTCAACTCCTGAAACGTCTGACCTGATTCCAGAATATCTTCATCATCCTCCATATAACACCACTCAATGGTTACGTTCTTATTTTGTTTTTCCAGTTTCTCCAATTTTTTGATAATCTGCAACAACATTTTGGAAGAAGACGTATTGAAGTATTCCAGATTGAAACGAATGAAGGTCTTTGGATGAGGATTCGAAAAATATTCCTCAATCCAAACAAGAATAGGATTATAGAAACCCCTGGCATTATCTGGCAGGGACCTTCCTGAAAATTGTATTTTCCCCTCCGTTCCAGTCCTGTCCAACAAAATTTCAGGAGTACGCTGTGTCGCCGGTATTTTAACATATTCCTGCCCGGGAACATTCTCTATCTCTTTATATAACTTCTTAAGACCTATTTGTGTCATAAACCAAAAGTTTAATTGTATTTTCAAATTTAATGATTAGAACAACATGAAATCAAAAGGATTTATTAATTCTCCTTTGTTTTTTGACAAGTGTAAAAAATCTTTAGATGAACGGAATTTTTATAAAATTCCCCGGTAGTTTATATGTTTTTTAAAGTGTATTCCGTTTTATTGTACTCCTTTATTTCTTTTCGTTTTTTTTTAAATTAATTAGTTTTGATACCTTGAATTAAATCCAATGGCTTTCATCAATATGGAAAACACAAAGAAGAAAAATCGATATATAAGAATATATGATCAATTATCGGGCCTTTTACCCAAAAGTGATGATACCCTTGCAAGAATGTCCACTGTAATTGCCGTTTTGCATCATAAACTGGACTATTTCTTTTGGACCGGATACTATTTCCTGAAAAATGACAGGCTTATTGTAGGGCCTTATCAGGGCTCTGTGGCCTGCCAGGAACTGGAAAAAGGCAAAGGTGTGTGCTGGACGGGCATTGAGAGACAAGAGCCTGTAATTGTTCCCGATGTAGAACAATTTCCGGGACATATTGCCTGTGATTCCCGTTCCCGATCGGAGATCGTCGTTCCCTTGAACAACAAAGGTAAAATCAGTGGGGTACTGGACATTGACAGCAAGGAACTGAATTCATTTGATAAAACGGATGAACAAGAATTATCCCGGATCATCCGGTTGATTTATGAAACATAATTAATACGTGCTTTGCAAAATCAATGAAATCATTAAAACTCCAATTTATTGCCTTTTTTCTTTTACTGCCCTTTACAGTATTAAGCCAGCTTAATATTGATTATTACATTCAAAAAGGCCGGGAGCAGCTTTATCATTACAGGTATTCCGAAGCCATTAAGACTTTCAATACGGTTCTAGAATACCGGCCTTATCATCCCGAAGCTTATTTTTTGAGAGGCACAGCCAAATACAACCTTCAGGATTATTATGGAGCCGAAAGTGATTATTCCCAGGCAATAGAATCCAAGGCCAATGCTGTTGAATCCTATTATTACCGGGGAATGTCACGCATTCAGCTTTATAACTTCCAGGGGGCCATTGAAGATTTCAACACCACACTCAAATTCGTTACAGGCCAGCCAGAATTGTTTGTCCAGAGAGGTTTTTGTAAGCTGCGCCTTGAAAATTACCAGGAAGCAATAGGAGACTTCAACAAGGCCCTGGAAAGAGATAAAAAAAATAAAAGAAGCTATTATTACCGGGCTATAAGTGAACTTAACCTGGATGATACTACAGCCGCAATTCAGGATCTTTCCAGGGCAATTCAGATAGATTCTGCGTTCACCAACCCTTATGTTACAAGAGGAAGAATATTCCATCAACAGGAAGAATATTCCAGGGCCCTGGAGGATTTTGAAAGGGCTCTTCATTTTGAGCCCGACAATGCACAGGCATTGATCCACCGATCACTTTCCCACTATCAGTTGAATCAATACCAAAAAGCTTTGGACGATCTCGACCGCGTTATTAAAATTGAACCCTCCAACGCACTGGCCTATTACAACAGGGCATTGCTAAATACCGAGATCGGTGCCTATGATGAAGCCATTGAAGATTACAACCAGGTGCTGCAATACAACCCGGAGAATATCCTTTCCTATTTTAACAGGGGCATAGTAAGAATGGAAAGAGAAGAATACGCCAAAGCCATTCGTGATTTTTCAATGGCCATCAAATTCTTTCCAAATTTTGCCAAGGCTTACATCAACCGTTCTATTGCACGCAGAGAGCTCGATGATCGAGAGGGAGCCATGAAAGACAGACAAAAGGCCAAACAAATTACGCAAGCTTATCAGGATAACCGGCTGGAAAGAGTCAATTTTGCCGATACCACCGAAAACTTCAAACGGCTGATCTCTCTTCAGGGTAGCCAGAACCTACCCCGACATTTCGGCAACATTCAAGAATCCATTGAACCCCGCAACATTTTCTCCCTATATTATAGCCGGGGAAACGATAAAAACCTCACGGGAAAATTCAGGAAATACCTGGGAGATTCTTTAATAACCAAGGAAATCGCATATCTCGACAAATATTTTATCCTGGGAACGGACAGCCGGGACACTCAATCCAAAGATTATTATCTTAAGAAAATTGAACAAATAACTGACAGCATCGAACGGTATCCCGATAAAGGGAAATACCTTTTTAAAAGGGCCTTGCTGAAAGAACACACCAAAAATTACAAAGGGGCACTGAATGACCTGGCCACTGCCGGTAAACATACGGATAATCAGTTTTTGATCCATTTCCTCAGAGCCAACATCAGATCCAAAATGATCCATTATATCAAAATGATGGAAGACGATACCCGGATAATCAATATCGATATGAACAACCAGCTTATTGAAGAGCCCATCAGCAGAGAAGTGACGTTTCATGATTACAACAAGGTAATTCAGGATTATAACCGATCTGTTCAGCTCGCTCCCAAATTTGTGTATACCTATTATAACAGGGCCAATATAAAAATTGAAAACAAAAACCATGAAGAAGCCATCAATGATTTCGATAAGGTGATCTTCATGGATTCGGAATTCTCACAGGCCTATTTCAACCGGGGCCTAACCTTCATCTATCTTCAGCAGACCACAAAAGGATGCATTGACATCAGCAAAGCCGGAGAGTTGGGAATTCAGGAAGCGTATAACATTATAAAACTGTATTGTCAATAAGAACGGAGTATATA
>JBNJFN010000042.1:12632-15564 GCA_051746885.1 Bacteroidota bacterium
CCACAATTGCAGATTACATTCCCACAATTGCACTACCTGATCAACAAATTGAATATTACATCGAATAAATCAAATCAATCAGCAGGCAAATTGAATCATACACTCGCCAAATTGAATCCTACAAACAAAAAATCGAATGGTACAGCAGACAAATCGAATCCAGCAATCCCCAAAGTCAATCTTACAATCCCCAAAATCAATCTTACAATTGCCAAAACGGATAATTCGCCTGCCAATTGGAATACTAACTTTGCCAACCCGCAATACGTTGTTGTTAAATTCAAACAAAACTAATCGTTGGATTGTTAATTATATTAAACCAAAAAATATAACCATTATGAAAACCCTTTTATTTATAACCCTGGCTGTAGCGATGAGTTTTTCCGCTTATTCCCAAAATGAAGAAAAATTGGAGAATAAAAATTTTCACGACTTTGTAGTGGAAGACATTGATGGTAACACATACGATCTTGCATCGCTGAAAGGCAAGAAAGTACTTGTAGTAAATACCGCTTCAGAATGTGGATATACCCCACAATATGAAGGTTTACAGGAATTATATGAACAGTTTGGCAACGAAGACTTTACAGTAATCGGTTTTCCTGCTAACAATTTTGCCAATCAGGAACCCGGATCGGATGAGGAGATCAAGCAGTTCTGCAAGAAAAATTACGGAGTTACCTTCCCCATGATGTCAAAAATTTCGGTAAAAGGAAATGATCAGCACCCTTTATACAAGTGGCTGACCATGGCAAAATTTAACGGAAAAATGGATAGCGATGTGAAATGGAACTTTCAGAAATATCTGATCAATGAAAACGGGGAATTGGTAGATGTGCTGTATTCCAAAACCAAACCAAACGATAAAAAAGTGCTTTCATGGATTGAGGGAAATTAATAAAAACAGCCCCCGGATAATCCCGGGGGCTGAATAAACGTAGGCTATAACAACCAGTTATATTATTCTCCCTTAACCTCAAAGGTAATGTCCCTGCTCACTTCCCGGTGAAGTTTTATAGTAGCCGTATAAGTACCTACTTCTTTAATGGGCTCATCTTTGATCTCAATATTCTTTCTGTCGATTTCAATTCCCTGCTTTTTAAGCTCTTCAGCTATCTGAAGGGTATTCACCGAACCAAAGATTTTGCCTTTTGAGCTGGTTTTAGCACCAATAACCAAATTCAAGCCTTCCAGTTTCTTTGCTAACTCTTCTGCTTTTTCCTTTTCCTGCTCCTCTTTATGAGCCCTTTGCCTGGCAATCTCTTCATACATCTTCCTGGTGGAAGGTGTTGCCATTATAGCCATTCCTCTAGGTATCAAATAGTTGTTGGCATATCCATCTTTGACAGTCACAACTTCGTTCTTATAACCTAAATTTTCAACGTCTTGTTTAAGTATGATTTCCATGACTTAAGCATTATTATTTTAACATATCGGTTACATAGGGCAATAACGCCAAATGACGGGCACGTTTAACAGCCCTGGTTACCCTGCGCTGATATTTCTGTGATGTGCCGGTAATTCTCCTTGGTAGTATTTTACCCTGTTCATTTAAAAACTTCTTCAGAAAATCGGGATTTTTATAATCCACATATTTTATATTATGTCTTCTGAACCAGCAAAATTTCTTTTTCTTGATATCTATTGCCGGAGGATTGAGGTATCTTATTTCAGACTGACTTTGTTGTGCCATGACTTATTCCTCCTTTGTTTTTTGTTCACCACTTTGTTGAGTATTGGTACTTTTTTCCCTGCGTTTCTTTTCGGCATATTCAACAGCGTATTTATCCATTTTAACGGTTAAAAAGCGAAGTATACGCTCATCGCGCTTAAACTCAAGCTCGAGATTGCCAATTGCCTCTCCTTCTGCTTTATATTCAATCAAATGATAGAAACCGGTTGATTTTTTTTCGATGGGATAAGCCAGCTTTCTCAGTCCCCAATCTTCTTCATGAACAATCTCTGCATCATTTTTACGGAGGATGTTCCTGAACTTTTCAACCGCTTCCTTCATCTGGTCTTCAGATAAAACGGGAGTTGCAATGAAAACGGTTTCGTAATGTTTCACCATGATTAAAAAATTATTGATTTGTTATTAAACATCTAATGAGCCGCAAAATTAGAATTTTTATTTTAAATCAAAAAGAATAATAGAAATCTTATTAAACAATATTTCCATAAAATTAAACATTTATTACCATAGGAAGTTTTTAAAAAAATCAATCCCAATCTTCTCACTATTTTAATAATTTTGCAACCCGATTATCAGAAGTGAAGCCCTTATGAAACGAGTAGTTGTTGGTTTATCCGGTGGTGTAGACTCCAGCGTAGCTGCATATCTCCTTAAGAAGCAGGGGTATGAAGTAAAGGGTCTGTTCATGAAAAACTGGGATGATCAGCAGGGCGTGCTAACGAGCAGCTGCAGCTGGGAGGATGACCTGAGGTTTGCGGAAATGACAGCAAACAAGCTGGAGATACCTCTTCATTTTGTAGATTTCAGCAAAGAATACAGGGAAAAAGTGGTGAATTACATGTTTGCCGAATACAAAAGGGGGAGAACGCCGAATCCTGATATACTATGCAACCGGGAAGTTAAATTCGACCTTTTTGCACGGGAAGCCGAAAGACTGGGAAGTGATTACATAGCCACCGGTCATTATTGCAAAAAAAAGAGCAGAAACTTGAACGGAAGAATGATCCATTCTCTTATTGCAGGAGAAGATGACCGTAAGGAACAAAGCTATTTTCTCTGCCAGATATCCCAGGAACAACTTAGCAAAGCACTCTTTCCACTGGGAAACCTATATAAGTCGCAGGTAAGAGATCAGGCCCGTTCACTGGGACTTGCAACAGCAAACCGCAAAGATTCACAGGGTATCTGCTTTGTGGGAAAAGTAGACCTTCCCGAATTTCTTCAACAGAAGCTGGCGCC
>JBNJFN010000043.1:0-15380 GCA_051746885.1 Bacteroidota bacterium
ACTATAGCTCTAACCATATTCCTTAAAAATCTGTTTGCTTTTACGGTAAAAATGAGCAAATGTTTCTCTTTTGTCCATTCTGCTTGATAAATCTCACAAAAATTTGTTTTCACCTGGGTGTGGCTTTTACTAAAACTTGTGAAGTCTTTATAGTCAAAAAGGAAGTTGCATGCTTTGTTCATTTTTTCTACATTGAGCTGCCAAAAACAGTAATAGGCAAATTCTCTTCTGAACGGATCCTTGATTTTTGTAATCTGATATTGGTATGTACGGGATATAGCACCATACCTGGCATGTGCCTTTTCTTTCACCGGAAAAATCTCATGAACGGCAATGTCATCGGGTAGAAAGCGGTTCAGCCGGAAAATAATATTTTGTCGTTCGGGAATTATGTCATACTTAAGATCGAAGTGGGCATAAAAACAGGAGGCATGAACGCCCGTGTCCGTTCTTCCTGCTCCAACAACATTAATTTCTTCACGGAATATGGTACTTAAGGCTTCATTCAGTGTTTCCTGTATGGTAGTTGCATTGGCTTGTATTTGCCAGCCATGATAATTCGTGCCTTTAAAAGCGACCCGGATGAAGTATCTTATAGCCAAAATCCATTAATTTAAGACAAAGCTAATAAAATATCCTTCTCCATAAATTTGAAATCTTAAGAATTTCGGGCAATACCTTAATAAAACTTAATTTACTTTAACTTTTATTAACAAAATAAAGCTCTATTATTGAGAAACAGAAATACTTTCATTTCTGGAACAAAAATTTTTAATTTGAGAAAAATTTGTATATGGATCAAACGGTTAATGTGAGAGAGTTAAATGAACGTATCCGCAATGAGAGTTCTTTTGTGGATATGATCAATATGGAGATGAGTAAGGTAATAGTTGGCCAGAAACATCTTTTGGAAAGTCTTCTGGTGGGTTTGCTTTCTGATGGGCATGTCTTACTGGAAGGAGTGCCCGGGCTAGCAAAAACATTGGCTATTAGTACATTGTCAAATGTTATCGATGCCAAATTCAATAGGATTCAGTTTACTCCGGATTTGTTACCCGCTGATTTACTGGGAACCATGATTTATAGTCAGCAAAGAGAACAATTTATGGTGAAGAAGGGACCCATATTCACCAATTTTGTGCTGGCCGATGAAATCAACCGTTCACCTGCCAAAGTTCAGAGTGCTTTACTTGAAGCCATGCAGGAACGTCAAGTTACCATAGGAGAGGAGACCTTCAAACTAAATGAGCCTTTCCTGGTTATGGCTACTCAAAATCCTATTGAACAAGAAGGCACGTATCCCTTGCCTGAAGCACAGGTGGATCGGTTTATGCTGAAAATAGTGATTACTTATCCGGCTCCGGACGAAGAAAAACTGATCGTTCGTCAGAATTTGTCCAAACAGTTTCCCGAAGCCAGTAAGGTGGTCAGCCCTGATGATATTATCAAAGCCCGGCAGGTGGTAAAAGATGTCTACATTGATGAAAAAATCGAACAATATATACTGGATATAGTTTTTGCAACGAGATTACCAGATGATTATGGGCTTGATAGATTCAGGTTGATGATCAGTTACGGTGCTTCACCAAGAGCCAGTATCAACCTTGCCATTGCTTCCAAGGCTTATGCTTTCATAAAGAGAAGAGGATATGTGATACCGGAAGACGTAAGAGCAGTGTGTCAGGATGTGCTCCGGCACAGAATCGGGCTCAGTTATGAAGCGGAAGCAGAAAATGTGACCAGTGAGGACATCATTACCGAGATATTGAATACCGTCGAAGTGCCATAGTGTAAGTCGATGGCACAATATTAATCCCGGGTATTATGAAAAAGATGTTTTTGACATGCGTTTTTATCTTATTTGTTTCCCTATCGTTTGTCTTTGCCCAGGATTTTATCGGAAAAACCAGGGAAGAGATTAAAACCTTAATGCAGCAGTCTGAAAAGGCATTATCTTTTACCAAAGAGGTTAACACGGACAAATATCATTACCTGAAGTTTGAAAATGAAGAGAATACAAAAACCATGTTATTTATACTCTCAGATAAGGGAGTATGTGATTATACTAAGCTGATGTGTGATTATTCTTTGCTAAAAAGTGTAATCGACAGCTTAAATGATAATTATCAATATCAGAAAGATCAGACTTGGATTGATTATGAGTCGGATCAGGAAAAGGATTATTTAATTGAACTGGAAAAGCAGGATTGGTTTTTTACACTAAAAACCTCCCAGCTTTAAAAAATAGAGATATCTTGGAAACAACAGAACTGCTTAAGCGGGTAAGAAAGATTGAGATCAAAACAAGGGGACTATCAAGAAATATTTTTGCCGGAGAGTATCACAGCGCCTTTAAGGGAAGGGGCATGTCATTCAGTGAGGTCCGGGAGTATCAATATGGCGACGATGTAAGGAATATTGACTGGAATGTAACGGCTCGCTTTAATCATCCCTATATTAAAATATATGAGGAAGAGCGGGAGCTTACTGTAATGCTTCTTGTGGATGTTAGCAACTCGAGAGTTTTTGGCTCTCATACCCAACTTAAGAAAAATCTCATTACAGAGATCAGCGCGGTGCTCTCTTTTTCAGCAATTCAGAACAATGACAAGATTGGAGTGATCTTGTTCAGCGATGGCATAGAGAAGTTTATTCCGCCGAAGAAAGGACGAAAGCACATTTTGAGGATCATCAGAGAACTGATAGAATTCACACCGAAAAGCAATATGACCGATATTTCTGAATCCCTGAAATATCTTACGAATGCAATAAAGAAGAGATGTACAGCATTCATTATTTCTGATTTTTATGATCAGGATCCCGATACTTACCGGATGAATTATGAAGAATCTTTACGTATCGCAAACAATAAGCATGATATCATTGGGTTACAGATATACGACAAGAGAGAGACTGAGCTTCCCTCTGTTGGTCTGATAAAGATGAAAGATGCTGAAACCGGGGAGTATGTTTGGGTGGATTCATCCAGTAAAAAGATCAGAAAAGCTTTTCATGATTGGTGGAATACCACATCTCAAAATATAAAGACCACATTTTCTCAGGCAGGGGTGGATTATACTACCATTGCTACTGATGAGGATTACGTGAAACCGCTTATTAGTTTGTTTAAAAGGAGATAACAGGAGAACCAAAATGCGTTATATCATAAGCAGACAATGGTACAAGTTGATTTTTTCAGGGTTATTCTTGCTGGTAATGCCTTACTCTATTGTTAATGCTCAGCCTTTTCAGGCCGAAGCAAACCTGGATACTAATAAAATATTGATCGGTGATCAGATTTATCTGAATGTTAATATTATCCAGCCGGAAGATGCCAGGGTCTCTTTTCCTGATATAGAAAAACAGGTTTCTCCTGCAATAGAAATTATGGAGTCTTCAGAAAGGGATACGGTTACCCTTGAGGAAAACAGTATCGGAGTCCGCCAGCGTTTTCTGGTAACTTCTTTTGATACCGGTCAGGTTGATATTCCTTCTCTCAAATTTCCTTATACATACAATGGCCGCCAGGGAAGTGTGGAAACCTCCCCTTTAGCTATGACGGTACAGGCTGTGAAGGTAGATACTACCCAAAATATTTTTGACATAAAGGCACCATTCGGAGCCCCGGTTACTTTTAAGGAGGTTTTGCCTTATATTGGAAGTATCCTGGGCTTGATTTTACTTGGATGGCTGGTTTATTATATTATCAAAAAAAGGAAGAGGAGAGAGCCTCTTATTGCACCAAGGAAACCTGAAGAACCTGCTCATGTGTATGCCCACCGGGAGCTGAACAAACTTAAAGAAGAAAAACTTTGGCAACAGGATAAGGTGAAACTTTACTATTCACGGCTTTCTGAAATATTGAGAACCTATTTGTGGATGCGTTACGGGATAAAAACCCTTGAACGGACAACAGATGAAATACTGGATTCGTTAAAGAAAAGTGATTTTTCTGATGATCATTTATATAACAGACTGGAAGATACATTGAGGTTAAGTGATCTTGTAAAATTTGCTAAAATGGTGCCAACTCCCTCAGAAAACGATCAATGTCTGGATTTTGCCTTTGACTTTGTTGACAGGACCAAATACATTGCTGAACAAAGCGAAGAAAAGAATTCTGCAGAAGGAGGGAAGGATACTTTAACGGATGATAAAACAGAAGGAGATGAGCCATGATGAGAAATATCACTTTTGCCAATCCGGAACTTCTTTTTTTATTGGTACTGCTCGTACCAGTGGTGGTTTTATATATATTGAAAAACAGATCTTCCCAGGCAAGTCTTCAGATTTCAAGCATCAATGGTTTTAAGGGAGCGAACCCCTCCTTTAAATATTACATGCGACATGTACTGTTTGCTTTTCGGGTTATTGCCATTGCTTTGCTTATTATGGCACTGGCCAGGCCCCAGTCGTCAAAGAACTGGAAAGATGTTTCTACTGAAGGAATTGACATCGTGCTTGCCCTGGACATATCGAGCAGTATGCTTGCCAGGGATTTTGACCCCAATCGTCTGGAGGCTTCAAAGGAAATAGCTAAAGAGTTTATTCAAGAGAGACCCAATGACCGGATTGGTCTGGTCGTTTTTAGTGGTGAGAGTTTTACCCAGTGTCCCCTCACGACGGATCATTCTGTAATGTTCAATCTCTTTGAGGAAATTGAGAGCGGAATGGTTGAGGATGGAACGGCCATCGGAATGGGGCTGGCTACAGCCGCGAACAGATTGAAGGAAAGTGAAACCGAGAGTAAGGTGGTAATTTTGCTTACCGACGGGGTAAACAATATGGGATCGATTGCTCCTTCTACCGCTGCCGGAATTGCTAAAACCTTTGATATACGTGTGTATACCATTGGTGTAGGGAGCCATGGGAAAGCTCCTTATCCGGTGAACACTCCATACGGTATGCGGTATAAAGATATGGAGGTGGAAATAGATGAAGATGTGCTTCAGCAAATCGCTGCTGAAACCGAAGGAGAATATTTCAGAGCTACAGACAATCAGAAACTAAAGAATATCTATCAGCAGATAGATGAGATGGAAAAATCCGAGATAGAGGTGAAAGAATTCAGTGAGAAGAGTGAAGAATATTTAATTTTTGCCCTGATCGCAGGAATATTGTTGCTGATAGAAATCGTTTCAAAGTCAACTTTAATGCGTAGTATACCATAAACAGGAATTGTGTATGTTTAAATTCGGAAATAGTGAGTTCTTATATGGTTTGATTATTATTCCTGTACTGGTCATTATCTTCTTGATTGGTATGTATTGGAAAAGGCGCGCTTTGAAGAAATTTGGCGATTTGGAGGTTATTTCCCATCTGATGCCTTTTGTTTCGAGTTTACGTCCGGTAATCAAATTCATCTTTTTGATTCTGGCCCTAACTTCATTAATCTTTGCACTTGCCGATCCCCAGTTCGGTTCCAAACTGGAAAAGGTGAAACGGGAAGGCGTAGAAATAATGATTGCAGTTGATGTTTCCAATAGCATGCTGGCGGAAGATGTTGAGCCAAATCGACTGGAAAGGACAAAAAGAGCAATTTCGAAAATGGTGAATCAATTGAGCAATGATAAGATTGGTTTAGTCGTTTTTGCTGGTGATGCCTATGTACAGGTACCGTTGACTACGGATTATTCTGCAGTAAGGATGTATATGTCAACTATTAATACAGATGTTGTGCCCACACAGGGTACGGCAATTGGATCAGCCATTGAAATGTCTATTCGTTCTTTTGATGAAGAGAGCGAAATGGATAAAGCGCTGATTATTATTACTGACGGAGAAAATCATGAAGGTGATGCTATAAAGGTAGCCCAGGAAGCAGAAGAGAAAGGCATTACAATACATACAATCGGTATGGGTGATCCCAGCGGTTCGCCGATACCATTGAGGGAAGAGAATGGTACAAAGGTTTATCAGAAAGACCAGCAGGGTAATGTTGTGGTGAGTAAACTTAATGAGGAAACTTTAGAAAGGATTGCAGCACAGGGAAATGGAACATATATTCATGCCAGTAATGCACGAACCGGCTTGAATGAGCTCTTTGAAGAGATTAGTAAGATGAATCAGAAGGAAATAGAATCAAAAGTATATACCGATTATCAACACAGGTTTCAATACCTGATCGGTCTTGCTTTGATATTTCTCTTTGCTGATTTGATAGTGCTTGAGAGAAAAAATAAACGATTCATGAAGTTTAATTTGTTTAAAATAGGGAAATGATTATGGTTAGGAAGGTTTCTGTAATTTTGGTGCTGGTGCTTTTAAGTACTCGTGGATTTTCTCAAAGTGAAAGGAAATTTATTCGCAGAGGAAATGATGCATTTGAAGAAAATGCTTATACCCAGTCTGAAATTAATTATCGAAAAGCTGCTGAGAAATCACCCAATTCTTATAAAGCCGTATATAATATGGGCGATGCCCTTTATAAGCAAGGCAAATACGAAGATGCCGCTGAAAAATTTTCTTCCCTTACAAATAGAGATTTGCCGGACGATAAGCTGGCTAAAGCCTATCACAATCTGGGGAATGCGCTTTTTAATTCCGATCAACTAAAGGAAAGCGTCGAAGCTTATAAAAGTGCATTGAAGCTGAATCCTGATGATATTGAAACCAAACATAATCTGACTCATGCTTTGAGAAAACTCAGGCAAAAACAGCAGCAAGAGAATAAAAATCAGGATCAGGAGAATCAGGATAATAATAAAAATCAGGACAAAAATAAGCAAAATCAAGATCAGGACCAGCAGAACCAGGACCAACAGAACCAGGATCAGCAGAACCAGGACCAGGATAAACAGGAACGAAAGCAGCAACCTAAGGAGGATCGTATTTCAAAACAAGATGCCAGGCGGTTGTTACAGGCTCTGGAAAATGATGAAAAACAACTGCAGAAAAAGTTGAAGAAGAAGAAGGAAGAAAAGTCTGAAAATACCAAATCAACTAAGAACTGGTAAATCAATACGGGATGAAGAAGCACCTGATATTATTTTTATTAACCTTTGTAACGGGGCAACTTGCTGCGGATGATGTGAAATTTACCGCAGAAGCTCCTGAAGTGGTAAAAGTAGGTCAGCAGTTTCGATTAACCTATACCATTAATAAAGAAGCTAAAGATTTTCGCTCGCCGGATCTGCGGCATTTTACTGTTCTTGCAGGTCCCAGTACTTCATCAAGTACAAATGTAAGTGTTGTTAATGGTAAGATGACCAAAAATTATCAGCTTCAATTTACTTATATTCTTCAGGCCGATGAAACGGGAGAATTTACCATTCCTCCTACAACTGTCAAGGTGGATGGGGAAACTTATGAATCCGATGTTGTTCAAATTGAGGTGATTGACGAAAATGATTCATCTGCCAACCAAAAAAGCAAACAAGCTGACCAGCAGCAAAGCAATAGCCAAAGTGAGGATGTAGAGCCCAGTGATGAGGATCTTTTTGTTAAGGTATTGGTCAGTAAAACAAATGTTTACCGGGAAGAACCGGTAGTCGCAACCATTAAACTGTATTCAAAATTAGATATTTCGGGGCTGGAAAACGTGGATTTTCCTGATTTTGAAGATTTTTACAAGCAGGAAATTGAAACTCAGCCTTTACGACAGTTGGAGAAGGAAAATGTGAATGGAGAAATTTATGGTACAGGAGTACTGAAAAAGTATCTGCTGTTTCCGCAAAAAACCGGAAGTATCACAATAAAACCTTTTGAAGTGGATTGTATCGTGCAGCAAAAGGTTGAAGGAGAATCGCGCAGCCCTTTCCAGGATTTCTTTGGTTCACATAAAAACGTTAGAAAATCGATTGAAAGTGAGCCAGTCCAGATTAATGTTAAATCACTCCCTGGCGATGAACCCAACAGCTTTACAGGAGGGGTGGGTTCCTTCAAAATGGAGGCTTCTTTGGATAAACATTCGGTGCAAACAAACGAAGGAGTTACTTTGAATATCGATATTTCAGGCAAGGGGAACCTAAAGGTGCTTGAACCTCCCAAAATGGATTTTCCTCCGGACCTGGAGGTTTATGATCCCAAGGTTTCCGATGATATCACTGTTTCGGAATCGGGGGCCAATGGCACCAAAACCATAGAGTATCTTATTATACCCCGGTATGCTGGAAATTATCGCATTCCCTCCATTGACATGTCTTATTTTGATCCCAATACAGGGAGTTTCAATAGGATGCAAACTCAGCCAATGACATTGAATGTGGCTGAAGGGGAAGGGGATACTGCAACCGACTTTTTATCAACCTATTCCAAACAAGATCTTAATATAATTGACAGCGACATAAGATATATCCAAACCAAAAATTTTGATTACAAAAAGAGAGGAGAATTTTTGTTCGGTTCCGGTGAATTTTATGCAGTTTATGCAGGAGGAATTGCTGTCTTTTTTGTTGTACTTTTTATCAGAAGGAAGAAGATTAAAGAGAACGCCGATGTGGCGATGATAAAAAACAGGAAAGCCAATAAGTTCGCCCGCCGTCGGCTGAAAATGGCCTTAAAATATTTGAAGGCAGGAGAAGAGGATAAGTTTTATGAAGAAACCCTTAAGGCATTGTGGGGTTATCTTGGTGATAAACTGGGTATTTCGGTAGCTGAACTGTCTCGGGATAAAGCAAAAGAAATACTATCAGAAAAGCAGATCCCGGAAAGTTTAACAGATCAGTTTCTTGAGCTTATTGATAATTGTGAATTTGCACGTTATGCTCCATCAGGAGGGATGGAACAAATGGATGAATTGTACAACCATTCCATTTCAGTAATTAGCCGGTTACAACAAAAACTCAAATAATAAGATTTTTGAAAAGATAGGTAGAATCATTATGAAGAAGAAGGTATTACTGATTTTATCATTGTTTGCTTTTTTTACTATGGGGGTAAAAGCCCAGGAGTTCAGTGTGCTGGTGGATTCAGCAAACACATATTATTCGGAAGGAAAATATGGGGAAGCCATAAATGCCTATAAACGGGTTTTGGATCAGGGATATGAATCTCCGGGAATATATTATAATCTGGGTAATGCTTATTATAAGACAAATCAGTTGGCACCCGCAATATTGAATTATGAAAGGGCCCGTTTGAGAGACCCTGGTAATGAGGATATACAACACAACCTGGATTTGGCAAGATCACAGATAACCGATAAGATTGAAAATATACCTGATTTTTTTATCACCCAGTGGATTAATCAGTTTATAGATGTTTTCCCCTCGGATATATGGGCCTTGATCAGTATGATTGCGTTTATTGCATTTCTGGTCCTGTTTTCTGTTTATCTTTACAGTTTAAGAATAGGATTAAAGAAATCAGGGTTTTGGATTGGTTTGCTGGCTTTGGCCATTGCCGTGGCCTCATTCATTTTTGCCGCCCAGCAGAAGGATGAAGTGGCAAACAGTGAGCAGGCTATCGTGTTTTCCACAAAAGTGACTGTGAAAAGCTCTCCTGCTGAAAGTGGAACGGATTTGTTTGTATTACACGAAGGCACAAAAGTCTTTATTGAGGATAAAATGGGAGAATGGTACAGGATCAGGCTTTCTGACGGGAATCAGGGTTGGCTGAGGGAAAAGAGTGTTGAGCCCATTTAATTAAATGTACTCATGAGTGAATTACTCACTAATCAAATCAGCAGATTGAGAAATATTTACAGAAAAAGCATTGCTTCCATCCTGGTCACTACACTGGTAATTTTTGTGCTTAAATATATTACTCCCGGAAGCATTGAATTGTCCCAAAGATATGCATTGATGGGCAAGTCGATTATTATCCTGCTTTTTCTGTTAACCGTTCCTTTTGTGGTGTCCCATCTGAGGCAGAGAATAAAGAGGATTCCCTCTTCAGCTCCTCTGAGTGAGCGGCTATCTTCCTATATGGGTTATTTCAGAATTAAAGCAGTTATCTTTTTGGTGCTTTCCGCCTTAATCCTTCTTGGTTTTTTCTTTTCGGGCGATCCGATGATTTTGATACTTCTGGTAGCAGTGCTGGTGTTTTTTTATTTCGAAAGACCCAATCGACTGAAAATTCAGGAAGATCTCAGAGTAGATGAGAATTCCGATTGATTCTCTAATAGTTCTATAATTAATTAATAACCAGTCATTAATTACAATTTCCCGGTTTGAAAAGATTTGTAATTTTTTCTCCAAAAAAATATTTTTGAGCGACTGAATTATTCAAGAATAATTCTGACGCATCCCGCAAACCATCCCGCATTCAAAAATTTTCCCGCTTTCAGCGGGATTTTTGAATAATGCAGGTTGACATTGTGAGAGAAAAACTCTTATCTTTATATTCTCTATTTCAAAAATTTAATATCAATTTCTATGAAAAAGAAAAAATTACAGGGCAGATCTGTTTTGGGAATTATATTGGTGCTGATTGGCATAACAATGATAGCCAGAAGCCTGAATATATTTTCCGTTGAATTTGCCGATGATTTATTCAGTTGGCCGATGATCCTGGTTGTTTTGGGAATCATTTTTTTAAGCAGTAAGTCAAATAATACAACAGGATGGATCCTGTTAATTGTCGGCGCAATCTTTTTGCTGCCGAGGATTACCGGTTTACCTTATTCTCTCAGGGAAGTTTTCTGGCCGGTGGTATTTATTGGCATCGGACTGCTGATTTTGTTTAAGTCGCTTGGAAGTTTCAGGAGGCGTGGTACTCCGGAAACCTCAGGTTCCAGTATGGATTTTATTGATGAGGTGGCAATCTTGGGTGGTAATGAGCGTAAGATCAATTCCAAATCGTTTAAAGGTGGACAAATTACCTCCATATTGGGGGGATCCCAAATTTACCTGTTGGATGCCCGGCTTGCACCCGGCGAAAATGTTATTGAGCTTTTCACCCTTTTTGGGGGCTCAACATTGATTGTACCCAATCATTGGAATGTGAAGGTAGAGGTGACTTCCATATTCGGAGGTTTTTCTGATAAGCGTTCTTTGATAGAAAGCCGGGAAAAAGAGGATGAAGGCCTGTTGATCATTAAGGGGATTGCTTTATTTGGTGGAGGAGAACTTAAGAATTTCTGAGATCCCCTGAAAAACTCATTCGTTTCCTTTAAGCCTGGCTATTTCTTTCTGTAATTGGGTGATCCGCTGAATGATCTGACTGTTGGGGATTTCCGGCTCAGGTAATTCATGGCTGATGTAATGCCGGAATTGCCATATTTCCTTGATATCCTCTGCCGGGATCTCATAGGATTCATAGGCAGGATTGAGTGAATGCACTATGAGTTTTCTCTCTTGCTTAAGCCGGTTTTCAACGATTTTGAATACGACGCCTTCATTCAGGGTAAGGATGATGCATGCTTCTCCGTTATTTATGGATAGCCAATCCTGTATGAATTCTCCCGTTACCCATGAGCCATCGGGTATCGGGAGCATGGAATCACCACTTATTTGGAATGTCCTGAATTTCTTTTCTTTGGGTAAAAAGGGAAGTTGAAAGGTAGGCAGCTTGCGGATGAATTCCGGATCGGCAAATCCCCTTTGATATCCGGCTTTTGCCCTTTCGTTAACCAACTCAATGTTCTCATTATTGTCCTGGTCTACTGTAGTAGCCAATACCCTTAGACTGCTCCCCTTCAGATACACATCATATCCCTTCTCCAGTTGAGTGAGTTGTTTTTCAGTTAACCCGGACAAGTCCACCTTGATCAGGGTGTCCACTGCCACATTAAAATACTCCGAAAACGCGATTAAAGCCTCTATGCCGGGCTGAGCCACTTCATTTTCGTAACCGCTTAGTGTAGATCGCTTGATATTTAAAGCTTGTGCTACGTCATCCTGGGTTCTTCTCTTGCGTTTTCTCAACAACCGGATGTTTTTACTAAAGTTCATGATATCCAGGGGTTTGTATTTTTTTTAAAGCGGGTTGATACCTTTGATTTTTTTTAAATATTTGATTAATTTATAGTCGTAAATTTGACTAAAATCTAATCAAAATTAAGGCAAATTATTTACAATCACAAATAAAGAGGGGAAAAATGGAACGGAATATAGTTCATCTGGATCTGGATTCGTTTTTTGTTTCGGTAGAAAGGCTCAGAAACAGCAAATTGGCTGGTAAACCTGTGATTATTGGGGGGCTTTCTGACCGGGGCGTTGTGGCAAGTTGTAGCTACGAAGCCCGGAGTTTTGGTGTTCATTCCGCCATGCCTATGCGTATGGCCAGGCAGCTTTGCGGAGATGCGGTGATTATTCGTGGGGATATGGATCTTTACAGCCGCTATTCGGATATGGTAACCGAGATCATTGAAGAAAATGCCCCTCTCTATGAGAAGGCTTCCATAGATGAACACTATGCTGATCTTACAGGTATGGAACGGTTTTTTGGCACCTGGAAATGGGCCGGAAAGCTGAAGAAAGAGATTCTTAAACACACCGGTTTACCTGTTTCTTTTGGATTGTCCCGGAATAAAACCGTTTCGAAAATTGCAACGGGTGAAGCCAAGCCTGACGGAGAATTGTATGTACCTGACTCTTATATTAAACCTTTCTTATATCCCCTTTCGATCAAAAAAATTCCGATGATAGGGGACAAAACATATCATCTTCTCCGTTCGATGGGAATTAGCCGGATCAGGACATTGAGCGGGGTGCCCATTGAAATGCTGGAAAATGTGCTCGGAAAAAACGGAGTGATACTTTGGAAAAAAGCCAATGGAATTGATAACACGCCGGTGAAACCTTATTCCGAAAGGAAGTCGGTTGGTACTGAGCGCACATTTGAACGGGATACCACAGATATCCGGATGATGAATGCCTTGTTGGTCTCTATGGTGGAGAAACTGGCTTTTCAGCTCCGACAGGAGAAAAGCCTGACTTCCTGTGTTACGGTTAAAATCAGATATTCTAACTATGATACCCATACCCTGCAAAAACGGATTGCTTATTCTGCTTTTGATCACGAGCTGATAAAAACAGCCAGAGAGCTTTTCAGAAAATTGTACACCCGCCGTATGCAAATCCGGCTGCTGGGTGTAAAATTCAGCCGGCTTATCCGGGGCACACAGCAGTTGAATCTGTTTGAAGATACTACAGAGGTGGTGAGTCTGTACCAAACCATGGATGTTATAAGGAAACGCTACGGGAACGGGGCCATTGGAAGAGCCTCCGGATATGGGAGGATATCCGGATGAAGATTGTAAGCTCTGAAATTATTTCTTGGAGTCAAATTTCTTTGTTTTTAGCTTTTAATCAATATTTTAGCCGGCGAATTTTTCCGGGAACATATTTTGGTATTGCGGAATTGAGAAAAAAATATTACCTTGGACATGATGCTTACATAGAAATATATTAATTATGAATGTTTTACAGCAATACTTAGAAGAAAGGCACAAAGAGAAAAAACAGGATAAGGATTTTGGCCAACCCGGTCCTGTCGTCACTATATCCCGGGATTTTGGTTGCTCAGGTAAGTTTCTGGCCGATAAGCTGAATCAGAGATTAATTCAGGAAAAAAAAGGCGATCAAAGTAAAGGCAATTGGCGGGTAGTAAGTAAGGAGATACTGGACGAATCAGCCAAAGAGCTTGAACTGCATCCTTCCCAGATTGAATATGTTTTTAAATATGAAAAAAGGAGTGCCATCGACGAGATACTTGGCGCCCTGTCCAGTAAATACTATAAAAGCGACCGGAAAATAAGGAACACCATAAAAAGGGTAATCTATACCATTGGCATGGAAGGAAACAGCGTTATCCTTGGACGATGTGGTGCCGTTATTACCAAAGACTTACCCAGATCGCTTCATGTAAGATTGATAGCTCCCATTGAATGGCGGACCGAAGTGATAAGAAAACGCTTTAACCTTACTGAAAAAAAGGCTAAAGAGTATATTATTGACATCGACAAGAAACGGGCTGAGTTGCGAAACAGCCTGGCAGGAAGAGAGGTGGACGATACTTTTTATGATTTGATATTTAATGCCAAAAGTTTTGAGTTTGATGAAATGGTGGAGATCATTATGAAAGCCCTCGAAACCAAAAAGATAATATAAGCCAGCTTTTTAATATCCCGGAAACAACGAGTTTTTTATTTTGGGTCCTCCATAATACTTACCGCAGCTTTAGCTGCAAATAAATTTCTCTTAACCTGATGACAATTGCCATGCTCGAAGTTAAGTAGTTTAACTTTAGAAGTGATAGCATAGGTCAAGTTTTGTGGAAGTCGATCAGTCCTTGCATGGGAGATTGCTCAATTTTGTCAACAATGAGATCTTTTTCAGAAGCCCTGGTTTGTAAAATGTCTTTAAAAAACCAGGCAATAGAACCTGTGAACCTTATGGGTTTTTGTAAACAGGAGGGAGCATAATATGATTTGAGCATCTGAAGAAATTCTTTAAATGTTTGGCTTGTCATATCTTTTATATAAGGATGGTTTTGGTGTTCTATAACGAAATTTGAATATTCTGATAAGTGAATGTTGGGAAATTCAGCCATGTAAAGTTTCTGCAGGAGGCCTCCGGATTTAGCGCCATATTTTTTATTGAACTTTTCGGTTAGATCGCCTGGGAGGTGATGAAAAAAGTAGCTTTTGAGAAGTTTTTTCCCCAGGTGGTTTCCGCTTCCTTCATCTCCCAGAATATATCCCAATGAAGGAATCTTATGTGTAATTTGTTGCCCGTCGAAGTAACCGGAGTTGGATCCGGTACCCAGAATGCAGGCAATTCCTGCCTGATGGTGAAATAATCCCCTTGCTGCACCCAATAGATCCGTATATACAGAGATTGTAGCTTTTGAGAAGATTTTTTGTAAAGCGTAACGGATAAATGCATCATTTTTTTCACTTCCGCAGCCGGCGCCATAGAAATACACTTTGTTGAATTGATCATGATGTTTCCGCAACAGGACCTGACTTCTGATTTCTTTTTCTATTATCCTCGGAGTAACGAAGAAGGGATTCAGTCCCCTGGTCTGCAGTGTTTGTATGTTGGTGGCAGAAACAATACACCAGTCGGTTCTTGTAGAGCCGCTATCGACGATGAGCTTCATTGTTTTTCTTTTTGAACATGTTTTAATACCAGTAAATTCATGGGATTGTTCCCCAGCCCCTTTATGTTGGTGCGGGTAAACCGTACCACCTGGTCGTAATACAACGGTACAACAGGAGCGTCTTCGATGATCATGCGATCCATCTGGCGGTAATACTGTTGCCTTTTTTGGGCATCCATTGTGTTTAGCGCTTTTTTATACAGGCTATCGTACTCAGGATTTTCATAATGGGTATAGTTTGGCCCGCCGGGACTGAAATTTTCACTGTAGAACAGGGCCAGGTAATTTTCTGCATCAGGATAATCGGCTATCCAGGAGCCTCTGAAAAACAACAATTTTGAGTTGGCTACCATATCCCTGAAAGTCGCGCCGGTACTGACTTCTATATTGAT
>JBNJFN010000044.1:0-14817 GCA_051746885.1 Bacteroidota bacterium
GATTCTCAGGTTATTTGTATGATACAATTAAATTAATTATTACGAAAAGAACACAGACTCAAATAAGAAAAATTCATGGTTCAAGCCGGGTTGATAACTCATGTTACATTCTTATAACTTATGATACCAAACAGTGGTGAAAATGGCCGATGGTATCATTTGTCATAGTATCAGTAACAAGAATGATAGCCCCTACTACCCTTCTGATGCTACTTTTGTTTCGATGCGATTTGTTGAATCTTGGCAAGTGATAAAATCCTGCTTGATCATCAAAGCATTTTTTTTTGAAACTTTATGCAAACGATTGAAGAAAATATACAATTTGAAATAAATAAAAACTTTGAAGCTAAAAAGCTTTAATACAAACGCAAAACGATCTATAAATGAACATTAAACGATTTTTTCTAACTTAAAACTAAATCTAAATCTTATGAGAAATTATTTACTACATCTTCAAAAAATGGCTATACATGGTTTTATCGCCTTATTAGTGATATTTCCGGTATTGGCATTCTCTCAGACTGTGACAGTTTCGGGAGAAGTAACGGACGAAGAACAGAAATCCGTTCCGGGAGTAAGTGTAATCATGAAAGGCACTACTAAAGGAACTATTACGGATTTGGACGGAAATTATATTCTGGAAAATGTACCTTCTGAGGCAACATTAGAATATTCTTATGTCGGGATGAAAACGCAGGAAATCCCTGTTAATGGTCGAAATACTATAGACGTAGAGCTTGTCAGGCAGGTTACCGGTCTTAATGAAATTGTCGTTGTGGGTTATCAGATACAACGCAAAGCAGATTTAACGGGCTCTATAGAAGTAGTTGAAATGGAAGATATCAACGAAGTTAGCCTTAGCTCGGGCAACCCCATGCAAGCTCTTCAAGGTCGCGTTCCAGGATTGTATGTTGAGAAAACGGGTAATCCTACTGGAATGAATAACCAGGTATTAGTAAGAGGTGTAAACACATTGGGCGACAACAATCCGCTTTACATCATCGATGGTGTTCCTACAAAGCGTCCGGAGGTTTTTCAATCTCTGACACCGGGATCTATAGAGTCTGTACAGATACTAAAAGACGCCTCTGCATCAAGCATATATGGTGCACGTGCATCCAATGGGGTTATTATTGTTGAAACTAAAGATGGCTCTAACCAAGACGGAAGAGTAAATGTTGTTTTCAATTCTCATATTTCAGCCCAAAGCGAGAAGCCTCAACGGTTTGAAATGCTGGATGCTTTAGGAAGAGGAGAGGCTTTATGGCGTGCATCGGTTAATGATGGTATCGATCCGGCCAGTGGATATGGTGAGATCTATGATTTTGACTGGAACGGCGATTTTGAAAACCCTGTTTTGAATAGCGTTACCCCGCAACCTTTTGTAGGCGGTGATCCAAATGTTCCAGCAGGAGACACCGACTGGCAGGATGCTACTTATGAAACCGGTTTTGTAACCAATAGCAACCTTACCATTACCAGCGGAAATGAGACTTCTTCTGCCCTTTTAGACATTGGTTATATCAAAAACACGGGTATGCTGAAATACACCAATTATGATCGTATCAATGCCAGACTGAATGTACAAAGCTCTTTTGCAGATAATAAAGTACGAGTGGGTATGAATGTGCATGGGGTTTCTTCAAACGAAACACTTCAGACGCCGGACTTAGGCAGTACTCCCACGCCCGGTCTGGCTATTACACTTGCACCCACTATTCCCGTTTATACAGAAGATGGCGAGTATGCCGGACCACTTGGCTCAGGATACTCCGACCGTAACAACCCGGTTCACATGCAATATATCAACCGATGGGATAACACCAACAGAAGCTTCATTTTCGGAAATGTCTTTGCGGAAGCCCAACTGGCAGAAAACCTCGTTTTCAGAACAAATCTCGGCCTCGACTACAGTACGATCAATGACATCGATATCGAGCAAAGCTTCACAGAGGGCTTTATTTCACGCGATGTAAACTCACTGCAGGATATTTCAAGCCAGTATACCAACACAAGCTGGTCAAACACCCTGAATTACAATTTTGAATTAGGACAAAGCAGATTTGGTATACTGCTTGGAGTTGAAACCATATCAGAAGATTACAGCGATATTACTGCTTATAAAGAAAATTTTGCTGTTCAAACCGAAGATTTCTTTGTTCTCAGCGCAGGAACCAGCAACGGAAACAGTTTTGGCGAGGCTAATGCCAGCACACTGCTTTCACAATTCGGTAAAATTGATTATAATTTCAATAACAAGTACCTGGCTTCATTTACGATTCGCCGGGATGGATCATCCAGATTTGGTGAAGACAACAGGTATGGTATATTCCCCGCAGCTACTTTAGGATGGCGTATCAGCGAAGAGAACTTCATGGATGACCTCGGCTTCTTATCCGATCTTAAGCTGCGGACAGGATACGGTGTCGTTGGTAACCAAGATATTGGGTCTTATGCCAGCCTCGGACTTTTTGCACCGCGTTATGGTGCAAATGCCGCCCAGGTAACCAGTATCGGGCATGTCGACTTTTTTGATACCTATTGGAGCGTCGGTACAGCTTATGACCTTACCGGAGCCAACACAGGCAACTTACCCTCTGGTTTTGTATCAATACAAGCGGCCAACCCTGCCTTGCAATGGGAATCTACGGAGGAAATCAACATTGGAATTGACTTCAGTCTTCTGGAAAATAAAATCAGCGGTGCATTTGATTATTTCTTCCGCGAAACAAAAGACATCCTCATTCAGCCGCCAGTTGCCTCTGCGGTAGGTGAAGGACAACTCCAGTGGTTAAACGGGGCTACTAAAGAAAACAAAGGCTGGGAAGTAAGCTTAAGTTATAAAGGAATGATTAATAAAGATTTTACTTATGCTATCTCCGGAATGGCAGGCCATGTTGTAGACAAGATCACAGAACTACCTGAAGACGTGCGTGCAGCTTATCCAGGAAATGCAGAACAATCAATACTGGGTGAATCCGAACGTTCTATTTTTGGATACGTTACAGACGGTATTTTTCAAAACCAATCTGAAGTTGATGCTCATGCTGATCAAGTTGGGAAAGGTGTCGGAAGAATTCGATATGAAGACCTAAACAACGATGGTAAAATAGATGCCCTTGATCAAAAGTTCCTGGGAACAACTCTGCCAGGACTTGAGTATGGAATAAACATCAGTGCTAAATATAAGCAATTCGACTTCAGTTTGTTTGGCTCAGGTGTTGCTGACAAGACAGGATTCGACGCCTATACTTATTATAACGAATTCATCCGTGGCCGCGACAATGTTGGGCCAGGAACACTAGATGCCTGGACACCTCAAAACACGAACTCTGACATTCCAGCATTGACTTTATCAGACGCCAATAACGAAACCAGGACGTCTGATTATTTTATGGTGAATGCATCCTATTTCAAAATCAGAAACATTCAGCTTGGTTATTCACTGCCTGAATCTGTCTTGAATAAAACAGGTTTTGAACGATTGCGTATTTATCTCATGGCTGAAAATCTTTTCTGGATTAACAGCAGTGAGTTTACAGGGCCTGATCCTGAAAGAACGGATATTAACAATATTCCTGTACCCACAACTTACTCATTTGGCGTAAATGTATCTATCTAAACACAAAAAAACAACAATTATGAAATACTTAAAATTTAACATATTATTACTTATTGCATTCCTTTTTATAAGCAATGCATGCGAAGACCCGCTTGAGGCAGATCCGAAAGGAACACTTTCTGCAAGTGCACCTACATCTGAAAGCGCTGAAGGTTTGGTAACGGCTGCATATGCCGGAATTGGCAATGATGACATGATAGGCCCGATGACTAGCATGTGGGCTTATGGAAGCGTTCGCTCTGATGATGCCTACAAAGGTGGCGGCGGTGTAGCTGACGTGCCAGATATTAATTTCTTTGAGCAATACAACCTTACAAATCCATCGCAAGACTGGCTTTTACCTTATAGCTGGGAAAACTATTACAAAGCCATCTCAAGAGCCAATGCAGCGCTCAGAGCCCTCAACGAATTAAGCGATGAAAATTATGAAGAGCGTACAACACGAATAGCAGAAGCACGCTTTCTGAGAGGTCACAGCCACTTTATGCTGAAACAGTTGTTCAAATACATTCCATACATTCATGAAAACTATACAAACGAAGAAATCCTGCAGGTTTCAAACCGTGAATATAGTAATAACGAACTTTGGGACGTAATTGCCGAAGATTTTGATTTTGCCATGAATAATCTTCCCGAAACTCAGCCGGAGGTTGGCCGGGCAAACAAATTTGCTGCCGCTGCCTACCTGGCCAAACTTCGCTTGTTTCAGGCCTATGAACAAAATGAAAATCACCAGGTAACAAACATAAACCAGGAAAGGCTGCAAGAGGTAGTTAACCTTACCAATATGGTGATTAATTCAGGAATGTATGCATTGCAGCCCGATTTTGCGGAAAATTTCCTCCACGGATATGACAATGGACCGGAATCTATTTTTGCCGTCCAGTTTTCCAAAGATGACGGAACCACCGTTGGCCGCCTAAGCTTTGTCACAGGACTGAATTACCCACATGGAGCTCCTCAGTACGGTTGCTGTGGTTTCCACGCTCCCAGCCAGTCTTTGGTTAATGCTTTCTCAACAGGAACAGATGGACTGCCTAAATTTGATTCATATAACGATGTGACTTTGAGCGCAGAAGATATTACACCTGATGGTGTAGAAATGGATCCACGTGTAGATCACACTGTAGGTATGGATGGACACCCCTATAAATATCGTAATGAGGAAAACTATATCTTTTCTAATAGCTGGGTGCGTGACCCGGGCGTATATGGGTATTTTCACAGCATGAAGGAACAACAGGCTGCCGATTGTCCATGCTATAAGAAAGAAGGCCCTTTTATCGGTTCTTCTGTAAACATAGACATTATCCGTTATGCGGATGTGCTTCTATGGCAAGCTGAAGCTTATATTGAACTGGGGCAGCCCGAGATGGCTCGTCCTCTCATAAACCAGGTGCGCAGCAGAGCTGCTCAAAGTACGGAGCGAACCAAACTGGCAGATGGCACCCATCCATCCAATTACAATGTAGAGGAATATGACGGAACCAATTTTACCTGGAATCAGGAAAATGCCCGCAAGGCTCTGCGCTGGGAAAGAAGAATGGAGTTTGCTATGGAAGGACATCGTTTCTTTGACCTCGTAAGATGGGGTATTGCTGCCGAAACCCTAAACGGATATCTTGAAAGCGAAAAAGAACGCCGCGATTTTCTGAAAGATGCTCAGTTTACCGCTGGTCGTGATGAATACTACCCTATCCCGCAAAGGGAAATTGATTTTACAAAAGGATTATACGAACAAAATCCAGGATACTAAATCTGAACTCAACAACCGGGAAGCGATTTTGCTTCCCGGTTTTATCAAAAAAATTAGAATGAAGAAAATCTTTTACTTTCTGATTATCTCTATCTTGTCGGGTTGTTTAAACAACAACACCAACCCTGTTCTTCATTTTGATGGAAATCAAAACCAGGAAAATATTTTCCCGGTTGATATAATTTTTGCTGAAGAACAATATTACTTGTTTTACAGCTATAAAGAACCAAATAACAAAACTTCATCTTTAGATATCGCAACAAGCCAAAACCTGTATCAATGGAATGCTTTTTCACCATCACTCCCCTTTTCGCTTCAAACGAATGCAATCACATTTTTTTCTTCAGGCGATTTCTCATCAAACCCCCAAAATGAAATTATCGCGGCTGTAATTAATAAAAACAACCCTTCCAGCATCAAGTTTTACAAGCATAATTCACAAAAGTGGGAACTTAATAGTGCAGTAAACGGCCTAAATAACTTTCCTGAAAAAATAAAAGACATTAAAATATTTCAGCATCATGAAACGGGCTGGCACCTTTTGGTATCTGCTGGAGATGAAATCAGGTTTTATCAAACCGCAAGTTTCAAGCAGTTCAGTCATTCCGGTACTCTGGACAAGAAAGCACTAGGGGTTGGTTCTGATTTTAGCAGCATAGATATTTTCAGCCAGACACTCGAAAATGAACCTTTGGAAAAATGGGTTTTACTGCTGACCTCCCCCACTGGATCACCGAATTACAGCGCAGGAACAAAATACATTGTTGGAGATTTTGCTGCGGGCATGTTTTTCCCATCATGTAATAATTCAGGATGGATAGACTATGGCAGCGACCAAACCCATACCGTTACAGCAACGCAAATAACTATCGGAGAAAACACTACACTAAGCTTAGGCGCATTGAGCAAAGACGGCATAAATGCTATGGGAATCACGCTTCCGCGAAAGCTGACTTTGTATGAAGAATATAACCGCATATTTCTGAGAGCGCAAAGGTGGAATAAATCTTACCTGAAATCAATCAACCTCAACAATTATCCGGCAAAAAAATACTCAGGTGTTGAGCGCTTATCCAGGCAAGCAACACTTCCTGCCAAAATCAATATCCGCTTTGATATGAATAACCGTAAATATCTGGATTTTGGGTCAGAATTCGGTATCTCTTTTAATAGTGGAAGCAATACTTACAGAGCAGGATATCAAAATAACAAACGCTACTATTTCATCAGTCGTGGCAAGACTGATAAAAATGGCGCTTTTCAGGATGACAGAGCTTGTTTTGCACCCGTTATTTTTACCGGCAAAGAGATGGAAATGCAGGTTTTAATCGACAAAAAAGGCATTGAATTATTTGCTCTGGATGGTAAAGTATCGCTGGCCTTTGCTGATACTATCAGCAGCCAGTTATCAAACATTAGCATCTTTACAGAACAAGGTGGTGTGGAAATAAAGAAAATTGAACTCAATCAAGTTAAAAAAATACAGCATGAGACTGCTGGACAAAACCATTAAATTTAAAATGATATGAAAAAAATAAATGCAGTAGGATTAGCCGTAATCATAGCCCTGGGAGGCTTTTTATTCGGGTATGATATTGCCATGATGTCAGGCCCCACAACGCAAATTCAGGATTTCTTTTCGTTAAGCGACTCGATGCTGGGTTTCACGGTAGCCATAGCCATTATTGGCACTATATTAGGAACCGTAATTATAGGTAAACCCGCCGAACAGTATGGGCGCAAAAAATCACTGATTTTTTTATCCGCTATGTTTACCATTTCGGCCATAGGCAGCTCAGTAGCTGTAAACTGGCCTATGCTACTGGTTTTCCGTTTCCTTACGGGGATATTTCTAGGCTCTATCAGTGTAGTTACACCCATGTTTATTGCCGAGATTTCTCCGGCCAAAAAGAGAGGAAGACTTGTACTGCTAAATCAGTTTTTTATCGTCACGGCCATCTTTTTAGCTTATGTAGTTAACTACCTGATTGCACAAAACTTAACAGGAGACACCTGGCGCTTTATGATTTTTGTAGAAGCTATTCCTGCGTTTCTGTTTTTCATTCTGATATTGCTCTTTGTTCCCCACAGCCCAAGATGGCTGATAAATCAAAACCGCAGCGAGGAGGCGCTTGAAGTATATAAAGCGATAGGCGCCGAAAACCCGGAGAAAGAAGTTTCTATTGTTATGGAAGCTGCAGAAAAGGAACAAAGCGCCTCAACAGGTAAACTCTTCACCAAAGCCAATCGCAAACCGGTCATCATGACGATACTCATTGCGGCTTTTAACCAGCTTGCCGGAATCAATGCCATTATGATATATGCGCCGCGCATTTTTGAACTGGCCAATTTTAATATCGACCTGGCCATGCTGCAATCCATCAGCGTAGGGTTTACGAACCTGCTCTTTACATTCCTGGCGCTGTTCCTGATAGACCGGTATGGCAGAAAAACCTTACTGATGATAGGTTCTGTAGGAATGGTCTTTTTCCTTGGCATGTTGTCTAAATCATTTTTAATGAATGATTTCAGTGACCTGGGTGGTTATGGCGTAATGATATATCTGATGGGCTTTATCGCTTTCTTTGCTTTCTCACAGGGCGCCGTGCTGTGGGTTTTCATCTCCGAAATTTTCCCTAACAAAGTACGTTCTAAAGGTCAGGCACTCGGCAGTTTTACGCATTGGGTAATGGCTGCTGCTATGATTTGGGGATTCCCGATATTTGCACAGATGCCTGCTGTTGGAGCGGGTCCGTCTTTTGCCTTTTTTGCTGTAATGATGGTGCTGCACTTCTTCTTCGCATGGAAAGGCATCCCTGAAACAAAAGGCAAAACATTGGAAGAGATACAAGATGAGTTGGGAACAAGTGAGAACCAGTAGTTAATCAAAAAAACTAAGAAATGATGCAAGCAAGAAATACGAAAATTATATGCTTTGGTGAGGTATTGTATGATGTACTCCCAAAAAAATCCATCCCCGGCGGTGCTCCCATGAATGTAGCACGCCATTTTGAGAGGCTTGGTATGGATGTGACCCTGGTAAGCCGCGTAGGTTCAGACCAAAACGGCGTAAAGCTCACAAATTTCCTGAGTAAATCAGGGCTGAATACAACTTATGTACAAGTAGACCCAACCTTACCCACGAGTGAAGTGGTTGTAAAACTCGATGAAACCAACACAGCAACCTATGAAATAAAAAAACCTGTTGCATGGGACAACATTGAGCTGCACGATGACCTGGTTAAAAAAGTACAAAAATCGGGAATACTAGTTTACGGTTCGCTGGCAGCGCGCAGCGAGGCAACCCGAAAAACCCTGAAAGAGCTGCTGAAATACAATACATTAAAAGTCATCGACATAAATCTTCGGCCACCTTATGATACTGAGAATGTCGTGTTGGATTTGCTTGAAAAAGCAGATATCGCTAAGCTGAACATAGAAGAGCTGGACCAGATAGCTCGCTGGAAAGGCTTTTCAGAGCTTCCCGAAGATGAACGCATCAGCAAGTTGCATGAAATCTATAATTTCGATTATCTGATTGTAACATACGGACCCAATGGAGCTAAAATCTTTGATGGAAATGAATTGCACTATCATCCCGGATATAAGGTGAAAACAGCCGACAGTGTTGGCGCCGGAGACGCTTTCTTGTCAGGGTTTATGTATAAAATGCTGGCAAAAGGAGCTCCTTTACCGGAGGCGCTTGATTTTGCCTGCGCTACAGGAGCCTTAGTCGCTTCGCGTGATGGAGCCACACCCGATTATGATCTTTATGACATTGAAATGATTAAAACGAAAACAAATACAACCAACTAAATAAAAACGCTCATGAAGACGGTTAAAAAACACAATTTAAACATTTTTGCATGGCTGACTTTCTCAGCTTTAATGATGCTTCTATTAATTGCCGGCTGTAATAATGCTACAGGCTCTGACGATGAGAAAAAGCCCACAGAGTATAGCGAACAACACCGGAATCAGATTCATTTTTCTCCCGATTCGATGTGGATGAACGATCCGAATGGGATGGTTTATTATGACGGAGAATACCATCTTTTTTATCAGCACAACCCAGACACGAATGTGTGGGCGCCGATGCACTGGGGACATG
This sequence comes from Bacteroidota bacterium, assembly GCA_051746885.1. Taxonomy (GTDB): domain Bacteria; phylum Bacteroidota; class Bacteroidia; order Bacteroidales; family UBA12077; genus JAGXLC01. The sequence continues at coordinate 9,490 of JBNJFN010000044.1, forward strand.
CTGTAAGCACAGACCTTGTTCACTGGGAGCATCTTCCAATCGGACTCTATCCTGACAGTTTGGGGATGATTTTTTCTGGCAGTGCGGTAATGGACCATGAAAACACCTCTGGTTTTGGTTCAAAAGAAAACCCGCCAATGATAGCCATATACACGTATCATGACATGGAAGCTGCCAATGCCGGTGTTGTTGAGCATCAGACTCAAGCCATTGCCTACAGTTTGGATAAGGGAAGAACCTGGACCAAATATGAAGGCAATCCGGTTGTAGAAAATCCGGGAATAAAGGATTTCCGCGATCCAAAAGTATTCTGGCATGAAGCTTCAGAAAAATGGGTTATGATTCTTGCTGCTCAGGACCGGGTGATGCTTTACGGATCGCCAAACCTGAAAGACTGGGAATACCTCAGCGAATTCGGTGAAAACTCCGGAGCACATGGCGGTGTATGGGAATGTCCAGACCTTTTTGCTTTAGATGTTGAAGGCAAACAGGATGCCCGGAAATGGGTAATGCTCCTTAGCATCAACCCGGGTGGCCCTAACGGTGGCTCTTCCACACAATATTTTGTGGGTGATTTCGATGGAAAGGAGTTCAACTGGGAAGAAGAGAAAACCAAATGGATTGACTGGGGTAAGGATAATTACGCCGGCGTTACATGGTCTGATATCCCTGAGGAAGACGGACGCAGAATTTTCATTGGCTGGATGAGCAATTGGGAGTATGCCAATATTGTACCCACAAAACAATGGCGAAATTCAATGACGCTTCCACGAAAAATCACACTCACTGAAAACAATGGTGATTACCGGCTTCTGTTCACTCCTGTAAAAGAAGTGCAAAAGCTACGAGCAGAAAAAATGGCCGACATCCAGGATAAATTGGTTACGGAAAAAGAACCTTTTAAACAGGATATCAGTGTTCCTGCAGAAATCATTTCCAGGTTTACCTTGAAAGAAAATTCTCAATTCGGTAAAGCCTCAGAATTTGGTTTTGCATTCAGTAACAGCAAAGGCGAAGAAAAAGTCATTACTTATAACACTGCAGAACAAAAACTTGTCATAAACAGAAAAAAGTCAGGATTAACTGAATTTTCAGAAAAATTTCCTGTTTTGCAGGACGCCCCACTCAAATCTGACGGGAGCCTGAACCTGCATATATTCGTAGATAAAGCTTCTGTAGAAATATACGCTGATAACGGCGAAAGAGTCATGAGCAGCATCATGTTTCCTTCAGAAGACTATAATCAAATCAAAGCATTCACTATAGCAGGCAACGTCTATATTGAATCGATGGAAATTTATGAATTGAACTCCATTTGGGCTACGCCTCAAAAGTAGATTTTCTCATCAAATGCGGTTAGTTTTGTAATGCGAAAGGCGGGAGGCAAATGCTTCCCGCTTTTTTATGCTCTTTTTAGACTCATATAGAATTTATCCAAAACAAATCATAAAACTCAATCCCTGAAATCAAGCTGCTTTCAGGAGATTCGGTTTGTGAAGCAGTATCTTATGCAGAAATAAACTGCGATGGAGGCTGTTTGAAACGGTCTTTAAAACATTTAGTGAAATATGAAGGATTGGAAAAGCCTGTTTTATATGATACTTCAGCAATACTTAGATTGCTTTCGCGTAAAAGTTCAAGGGCTTTATTCAATCGCATTTCCCTTATAAACTCACTGACTGTCATTCCAGTAAGGTGTTTCATTTTGCGATACAGATGAACACGCGACATGCCCAGCTCATTACCAAGCATTTCCACACTCAGGCTTTCCTCATTCATATGTGCTTTGATTAGGGTTTTGGTTTTAGTCAGGAACTGCTTATCCATCCCGTTCATTCCCTGCAATTGGTCGGGGTTCATATCCACATTTTCCTGGTAATGTTTCCTGATTTTCCGCCGGTTTTCAATTAATTTACGTGTCCGGATCTGAAGGTGCTTGCTATTAAAGGGTTTGGATATATAAGAATCAGCGCCCTGATCGATCCCTTCCAGCTTTTTATCCATGGATGCAAGAGCTGTAAGCAGGATAACAGGTATATGACAGGTGTTAAGGTCAGCTTTTATTCTGCGTGTCATTTCCTTTCCGTCCATCTGCGGCATCATAATATCAGAAATCACCAAATCGGGATTTAGTGTTTGAGATTTTTCCAGGCCTTCTTCCCCGTTGCTTGCTTCTTCTATTCTGTATTCATTACCGAGGCTATCTGCAATATATTGCCTTACATCAGCATTATCTTCCACAATAATCACTAAAGGCTTGTCCTGTTCAGACACCCATAATTTTTTTTCTTTATCGTTTTCAAGGTTTTCATCAGGAGAAGTCAACATTTCATCCTGAATCAGAGCATGGCTTTCGGTAGGTTTTGCCACAGGTTGAGAAACCACTTCATGCTCATCAAAATGGTCTTTTCCTTTACGTAAATATACTTTTACCGCTGTGCCCTTACCCTTTTCACTGTCAATTTCAATTTTACCCTTGTGCAGGGTAACAAGGCCTTTTGTCAGCGACAATCCAATACCCGTTCCCGGAAAGTTAGTATCCTGTCTTTGCTGCTCAATTTGGTAAAACCGCTGAAAAATATTGTGAATATGTTCTTTTGACATTCCCTTGCCTGTGTCAAGCAATTCAATTTCTACTCCTTCCATAGTGGTATCACCGAAATTGAAGCTTCTTTCCGTAATAGTTAACCTTATCCTGCCCTGATCAGGTGTGTTTTTAAAAGCATTTGAGAGTATATTAAATATGATTTTATCCAGCTTCTCACGGTCAAAGTATAACATTATCGGGTTATCGGCTCCTGATATTGAAAACTCAATCTCTTTTTGCTCTGCCAGTTCATCAAAATTACTCTTAATCTCGGTCAAAAATGAAGAAATATCATAATAACCGGCTTGCAGTTGTAATTTTCCACTTTCAATTTTTCGCAAGTCCATAAGTTGGTTTATGAGTCGAAGTAATCTGATGGCGTTGCGGTGCATCATGGCAAAACGCTTCCTGTCTTGAATAGAGAACTTTTTATCCTCAACAATTTTTTGAAGCGGACCAATAATAAGTGTCAACGGGGTTCTGAACTCATGTGAAATATTGGTGAAAAAGCGCAGCTTCATCTGAGTAGCTTGCTCTAATTGTGTGTTCATCTTTATCAGTTGCTGCTGCTGATGTTTGATTTCACGGTTTTGTTTTTCGATTTCCTCTTTTTGCTTTTTCAAATCCCGATTAACCTGCATCTTTATACGGTAGGATCTGAACAGAAGTATAATCAGCACAATAACTAATGCCAGCAAAACTAAAGAAATCATAAAAAGCGTTTGCTGGCTGTTATATTTTTGAATCTGATCATCGAGGATACTTCTGTGTTTCTGAATCTTCGACTGCAAACCCATAATGCTCTGGTTTTGCATCTTAAAGATACGTGCATTTGTAGAATCAATTAACACAGTATTTAGCTCCACTTCTTTTTCATAGGGTTGATTATTCAGAATTTTTGATGCAGTCTGAATGGCTTCATACCCTCCCGTAGGATACAAAACGGTTGCATCCTGTTTTCCTTCCAGAACCCTCTGAATACCACCCTTCGGTCCAAGCAGCCCATCAATTCCTATTATATAATAATCATCGGCTTTGCCAGCCGCTTCTGCAGCAAGGTAAGCGCCATGGGCCATAAAATCATTCTGTGCAAAAACCAAGTCAAAATCGGCTTCTTGAGCAAGGTGCTCCTGCATAGCTTTTTTCCCTTCCTGCCAAAGCCATTTCCCATTGGCAGAATAGGCTATCTCAATACCGGGAGCGTTTTTCAACGCATCCGAAAACCCCGCATGCCTCTCTATTGCAGGTGAGGATCCTTGCAAGCCCCAAATCTCCAAAATGCGGCCCTTGCCTTTTAACAGAGAAACGGCATATCGGCCGGCCCCCAAACCCACCTGGTAGTTATCTGCACCTATATAGACATCATAATCATCGCTGTTGATTTTTCGATCGATCACAATCACAGGAATGCCTGATTGGTAAACCTCTTTCACTATTGGTGTTAGCGGTTCAGATTCGTTAGGCGAAACAATCAACAAATCAATGTCCATAGCCATCAACTCACGAATATCCTGAATCTGCTTTTCACTGTTATCAGCAGCATCACGCATCACCATCTCAAGATCCGGCCTTATACCCAGCTCGATTTCCATTTCCCTGACCATAGCTTCACGCCAAATATCAACCATAGTGCATTGAGAAAAACCTATAAGATACTTTTCGTTGGCTGAAAGAGATAACCCGCTCAGCAATAAGAAAAAACCCAATAAAACAGACTTCATAAAAATACCCATTTTCATGGTAAACATACGAAAATAAATAAAGCATTTCACATTTAAAAAAGCTGTTTTTGGATTTTAGGTAATAGAAATTTCTCTATGGTAATCGCCTAATACGGGTTGAAAAGTTACTTTTTGCAACTATCGCAGCCCAAAATTCAATGGAGGACGGTAATTGGAATCAGGCGGAAACCCAAAATGTATAAGAATCCAATTATATATAGATTCTGCTTCATGTAATCTGATTAAATAATGTTAAAATTTGATAAAATCAAAATTACTCCTCCTATCTTTACATGAACTATTAACATTTAATCATATAATATTATGGATAAAGACAACGAAGCTAAGTATAAGAAGAAAGCTGAAGCTAGCTTCAAAACGAAATTAAACCTTTTCCTATTTCAATGCGCTTTGAATGAAAAAACATCCTTCAAAGACAGTGAATTTGAAGAATTTCAAATTAACGAAGAACTCGTGAAAAAGTATACCACTCAATACTGGCAGTGGGAGCTACACGAAGAAATCGAGAATAAGAAAATTGAAGATTTGATTAAATCTATTGATAAGCTTAAAGAAGTAAATAAAGAGACTATAAAGAAATTAAAACTTCAGTACATTAAGTCATTCGATCGAGTGTTTAGCAAAGAAGATTTTGAGAAGCTTTTAGATGAAAAAGAATGTCATTATTGTAAGATAACTGAGGATAGAATAGAAAATCTGTGCGACAAGGGCAAGCTTTTTAAAAAGTCCACCAGAGGCTGGTCTCTCGAGATCGATCGTTTGGATTCAAATTATGAATACACTAAAAATAATTGTGTAAAGGCTTGTTACTGGTGTAATAACGCTAAAACAGATGAATTTACCGAGGCGGAGTTCCTAAAAATCGGCAATGTCATCAAAGAAATCTGGGAGGAAAGACTGAAATGATCACAGACCACCAAACCAACAAAGTATACTTTTCAAAGCTTCTGAAAACCAACTCACGTTTCAAAAGCACTTATAATGAATTGGCTTCAATTC
>JBNJFN010000045.1:0-8445 GCA_051746885.1 Bacteroidota bacterium
TGTAGTACTATATTCTTCGAGTGTAGTGGGAAAATGCAACTGATTGGTATCATTGACCATCAGTTTGTACATATTGTTTCCTATACTTACAGCAATGTTAACGCGCATATTATTCTCATTATCATGAAGCACTGCTACTTCTTCTCCGGCCTTCTCGGTGACTTCGGCCGAATATTGATCCTGCTGACAGGATGTAAAAACAAAAACGCTTAACACTACAATGAAAGCGGTTCGGATGGAATTGTTAAAATGTCTCATAATCTTGAATTTTTATATTATACAACGGACTGTTTACCTACCCTGGAAACCGGGTATTCAAATTTGAGTCCAGTATAAAAAGGTTTATTTCCGCCACCAAAACACAAAAACACCAAATTCCACTAAAAATAAAATACTGATTATATTTGTTTTGTGGGATTTAGTGTTTTGGAGTTTTAGTGGCAAGTTCTTCATCTTATCCCTTATTTATACTGGACTCAAATTTATTCTGTAATAGTCATTATCTCCAAAAATAGAACTGAATCAAACTTCTATGCATCAATATTTGCATATTTGGCATGGCTCTGGATAAACTCCCTTCGCGGCAACACATCATCCCCCATCAACATGGAAAATATTCTATCGGTTTCTGCTGCGCTCTCAATGGTTACCTGGCGTAATTTCCGAAACTCAGGATTCATGGTAGTTTGCCAAAGCTGCTCAGATGTCATCTCTCCAAGACCTTTATAGCGCTGAATGGTAACATTGCTTTCCTTTCCTTTGCCCAACTCCTCAACAACCTGGGCACGCTCTTCTTCATTCCAGCAATATCGCGCATGTTTTCCCTTCCTTATCTGATAAAGCGGGGGAGTAGCAATATAAATATATCCTTTTTTCACCAATTCAGTCATATACCGGAAGAAGAAGGTCATAATCAGTGTTTCGATATGGCTCCCATCCACATCGGCATCACACATGATAATAATTTTATTATAGCGAAGCCGGGATATATTCAGTTCTTTGGTGTCTTCTTCGGTACCTATGGTAACCCCCAGGGCAGTAAAAATATTTTTGATCTCATCGTTCTCAAAAATTTTACTTCTCAGGGCTTTCTCCACATTCAATATCTTCCCTTTAAGAGGAAGGATAGCCTGAAATCTTCTGTCGCGGCCTTGTTTAGCTGTCCCACCTGCAGAATCCCCCTCAACCAGATATATTTCAGTATTTTCGGGATCCTTGCTCGAACAGTCGGCAAGTTTACCGGGCAATCCGGAGCCATTCATGGCGTTTTTACGCTGTACTATCTCCCGCGCTTTCCGCGCAGCATGGCGTGCCTGAGCAGCAGTGATCACCTTGGATACAATATTTTTCGCATCTTTGGGATTTTCCTCAAGGTAATTGGTCAGTAATTCACTGGTTGCCTGATCAACAGCACCAACAACCTCAGAGTTCCCAAGTTTGGTCTTAGTTTGACCCTCAAACTGGGGATCCTGAACCTTCACGGAAATGATGGCAGTCAAGCCTTCCCGGAAATCATCTCCGTTGATGGAAAAATTCAGTTTTGCGGTCAAACCGGACTTTTCAGCATAATTTTTCAGTGTCCTGGTTAGGCCCCTCTTGAATCCGGCAAGATGGGTTCCACCTTCAATGGTGTTAATGTTATTTACATAAGAATGGACATTCTCTGAAAACGCATTATTATATTGCAATGCAATTTCAACGGGAATGCCGTTTTTGGTAGTTTCAAGATGAAGGGGTTTTTGAATGATCTTATCCCTGGTGGCATCCAAAAATTCGATAAATTCCTTCAATCCTTCCTCAGAGTAAAAACTATTGTGTCTATAATCACCACCGTTCCCGTTCTCTTCCAACTCGCGCTTATCCACAATACTAAGCTGGATGCCCTTGTTCAGAAAAGCCAGTTCACGCAGTCGTGAAGCCAACGTTTCATAATTGAATTCTTTTACGGCAAATATCTCCTGATCGGGCATAAAAGTAATGGTACTGCCGGTTTTTTCTGTTGTACCAATTTCCTGAATCTCACTAACCGGTTTTCCTTTTTCATATTCCTGGTAATAAATTGTTCCATCACGATGTATTTCGGCCTTCAAGTATTCCGAGAGGGCATTTACACAGGATACCCCTACACCGTGCAACCCACCGGATACCTTATATGAATCCTTATTGAATTTGCCTCCTGCGTGCAATACGGTCATAACCACTTCAAGAGCGGATCTGCCTTCTTTCTCATGATAATCCACCGGAATACCTCTGCCATCATCCGTAATAGTAATGGAATTGTCTTCATTTATAGTAATATCAATATTCTGGGCATAACCTGCGAGGGCTTCGTCAATGGAGTTATCAATAACCTCATTAACAAGATGATGAAGCCCCTTTTCAGATACATCACCGATGTACATTGCCGGTCGTTTACGAACGGCCTCCAATCCTTCAAGAACCTGAATGCTACCTGCTGAATAATCCTGATAATTCTGGTCTTTTCTTTCCTGATCTTTGTTTTGCATACTCATTAATTAACCCTTTTTAATCGATTTTTACAAACTGCTGATTTTCTGATACATAAAACACTCAGCTAATATGTAAAGTTAACAAAAAAATTCCACATTATCTGCATAAAAACCCTATAAATTCTGGTTTTTTTAAACATATGACCAACAGTTGTCAATGGGATACAACAAGCTTAAAAGGCATAAGTAATTCCGAGATATGCATGAAGGCCATATACCGGATAATTATTATAAAGGGAATAATTATTGCTTAATAAATTTTTTAATTTCAGAAAACCCGACAAAACCTTTGAATATCTGTACTCAAGACTTAAGTTAAGATCGGCATAACCTGCCAGTTTCAAGGGGTCATCATCTTCCCTTGGAGGTTTTATCCAACGTCTTCCGCTAAGGAAAAGATCTCCCTGCACTATGATCTTATCGCGTAAATCGTATCTTGTTGAGAAAGTTAAATCATAGTTGGGCTTATGCCAGGGACGTTTCTGATCATACATAACATAATCGTAGTAATTTCCTTTCAACCGCAGGTTAAAGTCATCACTAACATCTATGGACAATTCTCCGAAAAGGTTTAGCTTTTCTCCATTTCCGTATACTACATCAAACTGATTGCCTGCACTGTCAGTAGAAGCAATTTCATTCACAAAAAAATACATGTCATCAAAAAAGGTATATTCCATTCTGGCATTGTAAAAGGTTGAAGGGCTTAAATGACCTCGCATACCGGCATAAAAAATCATATTGTAATTTGTATTTTTTATATGTAAGCCGGGCATGACAAATGGATTTACTTCTGTAACGTTTTTATAGGGATTCAGGGTTAATTTCCCATCAATTCCGCCATAAGGTATAAAATACTGACTTACCATATCGTATTCCATTCGTGTGGTTGGGTAAATACGGGCTTTGCCATTACCATCGACAATATCCGAGAAAAAATTAATACCACCCTGAATTCTCCATCCATCTCCATACCTGGCAAGCCATGGGCTGAATTTTACAAGATTGTTATTCAGGGTATCCTGCGGTGATAGATGTTTAATATGGGTATAACCCGCATCCACTCCAACATGGAAATTGTCAAAAAATTTATCGAAGTCACCGGTGACCTTAATCCTGTTTTCCGTAGTATTGAAATTGTCTTTCAAATAGTTACCTTCCACCTGTAAATCATAATTAAGATGGGAAGAATCAATATATGTACTGTTATACCCAATACTGAAACTCAAATTGGTAAAATTTTGCCTGATGTTATCTTTTGATAGGGTAGTATCTATATTGGTATTATAACCATAGAAATATCGTGTGTTGTGGTTGACCCCAAGATCGAGTTCCAATACCGAATGATCGAAAAACTGCTTGCCGAACAACTCCGCCTTATTCTTCGAATATCCGGCAAACACCCTTTCTCCGTCTGGTATAGATACTCTTCCGGGAGAAGAACGGTGCCGTAAAAAAGCGCCAAAAGCTCTTTCTTTTGACCGCTTGTTGGTTATTGAGAACTCTGCAACGGGTGCCAGTTTACTCCCTATGCCAAGCTTAACATAGTTGCCATATAATTCGGTAATGGGCTCCGAAACCATTGTTGCAGAGGGAATGGGCTCAATATCAAACTTTGTCTCCACCCTTTTCGGCAGCAGATAATAATCGAATTCTACTTTAGTTTGCACAGTATCTGTAATTTCAGGCAACTCACTAATTTTATAGGCCTCCTTTACCTCCGGGCGGTAAGACCTAACCACCTGCACCCGCTTTTCAAGTTGTTCCTGTGCCGAAAGCCGGGTAAACGAAAGAAAACAAATCAATATCACCAATATGAAATAAGACGGGATTCTCATCATTCATTGTTTTTTGTTGTAGATTCCTGGTTTGATTCACTGTTGTTCCGGGTTTCACCGGTTGTATCGGGAGCACTTTCATCCTCCAAACGGATCTTCATTTCTCTTCCGGTAGTATCCGTTGTATCCCCTTCCATTTGATCTTTTTCTTCCTCCAGGTTATTGTACTTTTCTTTTGCCTTTTCAAGTATATCATCCCCTTCCCCCGAAGGTTCATAGTTTTCAATAATGCTCTTCAGGGTATGCCTGGCCTGAAATGAATCTTCCACCGCTTTGTAAACATCTGCCAACAAAACATAGCTCCTGGCTTTCCAATATTCCTGTGATGACTTCTGCTCGACGAAATCAAATATTTCCTCTTCAGCTGTTTCATAGTCATCCTTTTTGTAATATATCAGGGCTATGTGATATTTGGATTCTGCACCTTCATCACTATTGACCTCTTCAGCCACAATTTTGAATTCCTCCAGAGCCATATCGTATTTCTCTTCAAAAAACAAGGCTTTAGCCTTAATGAAATGTGCCTCTCGTTCTTCCCTTGCGTTTATATTCTCAGTATGTAGAACCTTATCGGCAGCCTCATGAGCTTGTTGATAATCTTCCAGCCTATAATTGGCCCGCATTTGTCCAACTCTTGAAAAAATAAGATTCTTTTGACCTTCAGCAACTTCTTCCAGGTCTTCCAACTGATCAAGTGCCTCATTGTAACGCTCCTTATCCATATTGATATGAGCAGCCGCATTTAATGCCTGTTCTGTAAAAGAATTCTGTGGCTGGTCGATGACATATTGATAATGTTCCAGTGCCTGATCCTCCCGATCTTGTCTATCGAAGCAATCAGCCATGTAATAATGGGCATTTACTGCAAAACTACCGTTTGTAAACTTATCCAGATATTCCTGGAATAATTCAATCGCATCTTCACATCCTTCCTCCATATAAATATTTTCAGCCGACATATAAGTCAGCGAATCCTGTTCATTCATGCTCACTTCGCCATAATCGCCCAGGCTGTTTACGTAATCGGAATATTCATCTACCTGATTCATATCAACGTAGATGTTTTTCAGACCTGTAAGGGCGTTCCTTGCCTGTTCGGTATTGGGATATTCGGTCAGAACCCGCTTATAATAATCAATAGCCTTCGAATTATTATTCTGGTTATAATGAATCAGACCCAGTTGAACCAACGATTCCTTTACATGATTGCTGGAGGGATAATCATCCAGAATCTTGTTGAAATAATCCATGGCATTCTGTTCCTGATCTAAAGTCATATAACTCCTGGCCATTTCAAAATAAGCATCATCTATATAACTTGATTCCGGATGCTTTTCTTCCAGGCGTTTCAGTGTAGCTATCTTTTTTTCAGGACGGTTTTGCAACCCTTGGGCAAACCCTTTCTGAAACAAAGAATAATCCTGACTCCTGATATCAAGCTCTATTGCATTGTCATAATAATTAATAGCCTGTTCATGATTACGACGTATGAAATAAGAATCACCGAGCCGAATATAGGTATCGGCGAGGTATTTACTACTTTCCGAATCGGTTACGCTTAAATATTTCCTAAACCATTTGATCGCATCAGTATAATCTTCAAGCTGAAAATGGGTATACCCAAGGTTGTAATGGGCCCTCCCATATACCTCTGTATCATAGGCTCCGGGGGATAACAAGAAACGGTTATAGCTCGCTGCTGCTTTTTCAAAGTTCGGAAGTTGATAATATGATTCGGCCTGCCAATATCTGGAAAGAGCAGCAATTTCCTTATTGAAATCTTTATATTTCATAGATTTAGCAAACATTTCCGCCGCTTCTTCATAATGGCGGTTATTGTATAACTCAAGCCCGCGGTAATACGCCACCTTTTGATAGGCTTCCCGGAGGGGACGCTCCAGTTCCTCAAGTTCCTCAAGCGAATTGAGGGCCTCTTTGTAATTGTTTGAATTAAGATAAGCATTAACCAGATAATTATAGGCTTCAGTAGTGTTGTCCGAGTCGGGGTACTTGTCAATATATTCCTCAAAGGCTTTAATGGCATCATTGAATGGAGTATTACGCATTTCATAAGTTAGCTTGGCATAATTAAATAATGCATTTTCTTTGATCTTTGGATCAAAATCAAGTTGAGAAGCAAACTCAAAAGCCATCCGTGCGTTATTCTTTTCATCCTGCCTTAGGTAGCAATCGGCCAGATGATAGTAAGCATTCTGGCCAATTGTATCTTCCCGCCCGGTTACTTTTTCAAAATGTTCTACTGCTTTATTCAGACTATCGAGTTGATAGGCAACATAACCCAAGCGATAATGATCTTGTCGTTCCATTTCGTCACCCTTTTCCCTGTGCATTTCCAGATAGGTTAATGCACTGTCGTAACGCTCTAGTTGATAGTATGAATCGCCGATAATCCTGGCAATTTCCGGAAGCCGTTTTGCGGTTGCCGACTGCACAAGCTTAGGCGCATAATCTATGACTGTTTCATATCTTTCCTGGAGATAATAGATTTGGGTAATGTAATATGGCATGATGGGCGCAAAGGTACTGTTATCGGTCAGTTGCTTAAAACCTTCCAGTGCAGTTTGATAATTTCCGTTCTGATAGGCTATGTGCGAATAATAGTAGAGAGCGGGAGAAGCAAAGGTTGAATTTCCGTCCTTCACCTCATAAAAGGCCTGGGTAGCTTCTCTGGATTTTCCGTTTTGATAATAACTGTAACCGAGCTTAAAATAATATTCCCCGAGTTGGTCCCGGGTAAGTTTATCTTTATTGAGCCTGGAAAACCATCGTATCACCTCCTGATAATTTTTTTGCCTGTATTGAAATTCCCCCATGTAAAAATAAGCGGTATTCACTTTGGGACTTTCAGGATATTCGGAAATAAAACGATTCAACAGGTATTCGGCATTATTATGATGCAGCTCAATGGCACAAATAGCCATATAATACTGAGCATTAGCCTTAATTTCTTTCTCTGCATCCTCCATTTCTTCCAACGCCTTATCAAACTGCTGTTGTGCAGCTGCATATTTCTCCTTATCATATAACTCTATACCTTGTTGATAGGCCCGATAACCGGACGAAATACTTTCTCCCTCCTGGGCATTCAATGCCAACGGAAAAATAAACAATAAAAGTAACAGATACTTGAAAAACTGCATAAAATGGATAATTGAATTTCGGCTAAAATTAAAACAAATCAATGAAATAAGCATCTTTCCATCATTCTTTTAATTAACATTTAACTGTTAATTTCCCAAAATATTTTATTTTTTGTCTAGATTTGTATATTTATATTACAAATAACCTGCCATAATAAGAGGGAGATTATGAATGAGGTGATAAAATTTGATGAGGCCCGGATCTATCAGAACGAAAACCTAATTCTTAAGGACATAGACCTTAAAATTCAGGAAAATGAGCTTGTCTATTTTGTAGGTCGCGTGGGAAGCGGTAAAACCACACTCATTAAAGTAATCAACGCCGAAATACCACTGCATGAAGGGGAAGGATACGTGCTCGACATCAACCTGAAAAAGTTAAAAAAGAAACACATTCCAAAATTAAGAAGAAACCTGGGAGTTGTATTTCAGGACTTTAAACTTCTTACTGACCGATCGGTATTTGAAAACCTGCAATTTGTGTTGAAGTCTACAGGCTGGAAAAACAAAAAGGAAATCCGTTTTCGAATCGAAGAAGTTTTGGAAAAGGTGAATCTCACCTACAAAGGCTATAAATTTCCCCATCAGCTTTCTGGCGGTGAGCAGCAACGTGTAGTAATTGCCAGAGCACTATTGAACGACCCTCCAATTATTCTTGCTGATGAACCTACCGGCAACCTCGACCCGGAAACATCGGAAGATCTTCTGAAATTGCTGCTGGAAATTAATGCCAATGGCAAAACAATTGTTATGGCCACTCATGCCTATGATCTGGTAAAAAAATTCGAAGCCAGAACACTGAAATTTGAAAACGGGAATATTTACGATACGGGAAACGCAGAGGAGATCGACTTCAGCACGCTCATTACATAATCCACTATGATTCCTTTGCTAATGCCTTTGGAGGCAATCAATATAAACTTAAAAGAAAAGAAT
>JBNJFN010000045.1:8545-14634 GCA_051746885.1 Bacteroidota bacterium
AGCAAAAGACTCAAGCAATAAGAAAAAAACAGATTTTTAACTCATAACAATTCTACATCTCTGAATTATATAAATTTTTTTCAACCTTCCTCTCAGTCTCTTGTGCCCTGGTCTCTTCTATCTTGTATTTTGTATCTTGATTCTTATTTCTTGTGTCTTGGTACCTTGTATCTTTTCCCTTTGTTTCTTAAAAACAATACTCATTCTCCCCGATCAGCTTATCGGCTATTCTCCTCCGCGCCTCTTTAACATTAAACCGCGGAATGGCAGTAAAATGGATAACCCCTTTTCTGTATTTCTCAAGATCTTCTTCCGCATCCAGAGAATATATGGCATCCAGTGCATATTTCTGTATCCAGTCAGCGGCATCCAGGAGAAATACATCGAGTATATCGCGGAACAAGCTCTTATCAAACGAAGTTTGAATGGACTCCTTCTTCTTAACGCGCAACATGGTTGACTCTGCCACATAGGTCAGTGTAACAATATCGGCCATATTATTCAGAATCTCCTGCTCATGAGCCATCTTCTTACCGAATTTATTGGAGGTAGCTTTCATAAGCATCTTCACTACCTTCTTGAAGTTCTCTACATAATGGGCTTTGTCTTCAAAATAACCTTGTGACTTATATTCCGGCGGATTATCGAGCTGTTCCATCACTTCGTCAGCCTGACTGAATATATCAATCTTTTTCTTATGCCCCCGTTTATTGACTGTATCGGCGATCCAAAGCCTGTTTATCTCATTGGTTCCTTCAAAAATACGGTTGATCCTGGAATCTCTGTATGCTCTATCGGCTGGCATTTCAGATGAAAAGCCCATACCGCCCATGATCTGCATCATTTCATCAACAATATAATCCAGGGTTTCAGAGCTATAAATCTTGAGGATAGCAGCCTCTGCTTCATACTGAACAAAAGCTTCCGTATTGGCTTTACCGTAGTCCATACCATTGCTCTTATTGACCTCATAGGCTTCATCAATATTTTTGCTCAACCTGTAAACGGCAGATTCATTGGTGAAAGTTTTAATCACCTGTTCAGCCAGCTTGTGTTTAATAGAGCCAAATTCAGAAATCAAATTTCCAAATTGTTTTCTCTCGTTGGCATAATTCACTGATTGGCTGACGGCTCTTTTAGCAGCACCAATAACATTACCTCCCAGCTTGATACGTCCCATATGAAGAATATAAAGGGCGATACGGAATCCTTCACCCCTTCTGCCCAGCAGGTTTTCAACGGGCACTTTCACATCATTATAAAATATTTGTACAGTTGATGAGCCTTTAATGCCCAGTTTCTCTTCCTCAGGATTGATCTCTATACCGGGGCTATCTCCATCCACAATAAAAGCGCTTAATATACGATCGTTCTCAATTTTTGCAAACACTACATGTACATCGGCAAAGCCGCCGTTGGTGATCCACATTTTCTGTCCGTTAATTATGTAATGTTTGCCGTCATCGGAAAGTACCGCTTTGGTTTTTCCGGCATTGGCATCAGATCCAGCTCCCGGCTCGGTCAAACAGAAAGATGCTATTTGCTCTCCTGAAGCAAGCTTAGGCAGGTACTTCTGCTTTTGTTCTTCATTCCCATAATAAACGATGGGTAGAGTGCCGATACCCGTATGGGCAGAGTAAGCCACAGAGAATGAATAGCCGGCACCCAACACTTCATTGGCATACATGGAAGTAAGAAAGGATTGTCCGAAACCTTCATATTCCTCGGGAACAGAAATACCCAATAAACCCAGTTCGCCCGATTTTTCCAGTATGCTCCTCATCAAACCTTCTTCTTTCTTATCAATCCTGTCGAGATTACAGAAGACTTCTGTTTCCAGAAAATCCTGACAGGTCTGAGCGATCATGGTTTGTTCTTCGTCAAACTCCCCGGGAATAAATATTTCGCTGGCTTCTGTCTCTTTGGTGAGAAATTCACATCCTTTTATGTTCAACTGTTGTTTTTCCATTTTATATTTATTTATAATTCAAGACTTTGTTCTATTATTTCTGCTATATCCAGATTTTTTACTTCCCCTTCCTTATTCTTATATTTCAACCCATCGGTAAGCATCACCATGCAATAGGGGCAGGCAGTGGCAATAATATCCGATCCGCAAGCCAGGGCCTCTTCGGTGCGTTCAATGAATACTTCTTTATCGCCTTTCTCTGCTTCTTTAAACATCTGACCTCCCCCTGCACCACAACATAGCGCAAAACTCTTATGCCGGGGCATCTCCTTTTTATGGGAAGGAATGGTCTCCAGGATATCGCGTGGGGCCTTATATTCTCCATTAGCCCTTCCAAGGTAACAAGGATCATGATAGGTGATGGTTTGATCCCTAAACATGTTGCTATCGATTCTTAGCATGCCATCCTCAATGAGTTTCTGAAAAAACTGCGTATGGTGCCATACTTCATAATGGCCGCCAAAATCAGGATATTCATTTTTAAAGGTATTATAAGCATGGGGATCGCAAGTGAGGATTTTTTCTACGGCATATCCATCCATAAGCTCAATATTGGACATGGCCTGCATCTGAAAAAGCATTTCATTGCCTCCCCGGCGTGCTATATCTCCGCTTGAAGTTTCTTCAGTGCCCAGCACCGCATAATTTATATTGAGATAAGTAAGCACTTTGATGAAAGCCCTCGTGACTTTCTTGTAGCGATCATCATAAGCTCCTGCACTGCCAACCCACACCAGGTATTCCGGCTTTTCACCCCTGGCATGGAGATCGGCCATTATCGGAACTTCAATCTTACGTGTAGTCATGTTGTGTTATTTTATACCTGGACAATTATTTTTCGTTTATATATAGATCTTCAGCCCATTTCATCCTATCTTCCGGCGAATATTGCCAGGGAGCTCCATTGTTTTCAATGTTGTTAAAAATGGCATTCAGATCACCCGGTCCGGAAGCTTCTTCCATCACCAGGTACCTTCTCATTTCAACAATAAGCGTTGGATGATTGATATTAATCGGACATTCCTGTGCACATGCATTACAGGTAGTGCATGCCCAAAGCTCTTCTTCTGTTATATAATCCCTCAGTAATGCTTTATTATCGGAGTACTCTCTTCCATTCTTCAACATCCCCGGTCCTTTTTCCTTCATCCTTTCCCGCACATCCATGATGATTTTCCGGGGCGACAATTTCTTACCCGTGATATTGGCAGGACATACATCGGTACAGCGCCCACATTGGGTGCAGGCAAGCGAGTCAAAATAATTCTTCCAGGACACATCCTCTACATCCATCACACCGAAACGTTCCACTTCTTCCTCTTCAGCAGGTTGTTCGGGAGAAGCATTGGGATCCATCATCATCCGGACCTCTTTCTTTACATTTTCCATTGTATCCAGTTTACCCAAAGATTCCAGACGGCTCAGGAAAACATTGGGAACGGAGAGAAATACATGAAAATGCTTGGAATAGGGAAGATAATTGGCAAAAAAGAAGATGAGCAATATGTGCGACCACCAGTTGGCTTCATGATAAACATACAATTGATCCCCGCTCATGGAAGCAAACCAGGGGGCAATATACTGACTTACCGGAAAAGCGCCGTAGATTTCATGTCCTGTACTTAAAGCATGCTGAATATAAAAGGCATTCATACCCAGCAAAGTTATCATCAGCAAAAAGATCAGCGTTAGGGCTACAGTGGCATCCATATGCTTTTTATGATCCATCTCAATGCCACTGAACCTTTTTACATGAAGTAAAGTTCTTCTGAGCAGGAAAACGACAATGGCTACGGCAATAATCAATGCAAAGACATCCCCGGCCCCGATGATCACGTCGTAAACAACACCGAGGGCTTTAAAAACTCTTTCCGTACCCAAAATTCCGTCAACAACCATTTCAATACTTCCGATCAGAATAACCAGAAAACCCCAGAAAACCAAGGCGTGTAGCAACCCAATAACCGGACGCCTGAAAATCTTGGTCTGCCCAAATGCTACCTGCATCATCAGGCTAAAACGCCTTCCCAGGTTTCGTATTGGAAAATTCTGCCGTGTAAGTTTAAAATAGGCGATCAAACGCAAAGTAGTATAGGTGAAAACTCCCAGGGTAATTAATAAGGCAATGATAAAAACAACCTGCTTTAGCATATTTCAACTTTTTTAGATGAAGGCAACAGATATATCCTCATTCCATCTGCTGCCTTAAGATTTTCTTTTGATTATCTGCCTATGATTTGGTTTTTCTTATTGCTTCCGTCAGTTCGGGCAATACTTTCATAGCATCTCCAACAATTCCATAGTCGGCCACCTCGAATATCGGAGCATCCTTATCGTTATTGATCGCCAAAATGTATTTGGCACGGCTCACACCGGCAATATGTTGAATCGCCCCGGATATTCCGACTGCAATATAAAGATCGGGAGCTATAATTTTACCTGTTTGTCCGGTGTGCTCTTCGTGGGGCCGCCAGCCTTCATCTGAAACAGGGCGGGAGCATGCCAGGGCTGCGTCGAGCTCATTGGCTAGTTCCTCGAGTTTATCCCAGTTCTCTGGGGATTTCATTCCCCGGCCGCCGGATACTACCAGCTCGGCATCGGTGAGCAGCAGCTTATCCCTGTGCTTTTCAACATTGTTAACCTTCGTTTTTATCTGATCATCAGCAATATTGGGATCAAACTCTTCTATTTCCGGATCCTGCGTATTCTCGTAAATACCGAATGAATTCTGAGCCAGTGTCAGAATCTTCTTTTCGGATTTCATCCTCACCTGAGCAAATGCTTTGCCTGAAAAAACTTTTTTATGTATGGTAAAAGGTTCTAACCCGGATGGCAACTGATTTACTTCCGAACCAAGACCAGCCTTAATCCTGACCGATAACCTGGGGGCCAGTGCTTTTCCCACATTATTGTGTGCAAGGACAATCATGTCGGCCTCTTCATTGTTGGCCACCTGTTCAATAACGGATGTATATGCCTGATTATCGATTTGCTGGAGATTTTCCCGGTTCACCGATACAATCTTCTCAGCTCCGTAATCTGCCAACTGCTTCAGTTCATCTTCTTCCACATCCCCAATGGATAGTGCTACAGTTTGTGTATCGGCCATCTCAGCAAGCTTACTTGCATAAGAAACCAGTTCAAAGGACAATTTTTTGAACTTGCCGTCCCAGTTTTCTGTAAAAACTAATACTGCCATATCTTTTGCTTTATATTATACTTTAATGAATGATGGATTAAATAATTGATTGATTGAATTTGTGATAATATGTCATTTTATGGTCATTGGTTGCCATTGGTAAATTTTTATTGGTAGCAACAAATTTCCTCATTAGATGCCTGATATTTGGTTTTCACTTTTAATCATCTAACAAACAGACATTAAATAACTTTTGCTTCATTCTGAAGCAGATCAACCAACTCTTCTACATTTTCGGGATCGATCATCTTACACGGTGGCTTGCCTTGTGGTAACTCAAAGCTTTCAAATTCGGTGAGTGCCTCGGCTTCAACAGGCTCCACCACATTCAAAGGCTTTTTTCGGGCCATCATAATACCCCTCATGGAAGCGATCCGTGGTTCAATGGCAATTCCCTTCTGAACTATGGCTACCATAGGCAATTCTGAAGTTACCTCTTCTTTCCCCCCGTCAATATCGCGAATGATCTTAAGCTGTTCACCCTCCATCTCAAAGGATGAAACGGCTGACACCGATGGAAAACCAACCTGTTCAGCAAGCATTCCGCCAACTGCAGCACCATTATAATCACTCGATTCGATTCCGGCAAAAATGATATCAAAATCATTTTGTTTTACAACTTCTGCAAGTTGTGCAGAAACAAAAAAAGCATCTTTGGGTTCGGCATTTACCCTGATGGCATCGTCCGCCCCAATCGCCAATGCTTTTCTGATTGTAGCTTCTGACCCTTTCTCTCCTACATGAACCACGGTTACCGTTTCTACGGAATTGTTGCTGTCCTCCTTCAACTGTAAGGCCCTGGTTAATGCCAACTCATCCCACGGGTTGATCACCCATTGTACTCCGGTAGTATCGAATTGCTTATTATCATCTGTAAACCTCACCTTGGTGGTAGTATCCGGGACATTGCTTATACAAACT
>JBNJFN010000046.1:0-14597 GCA_051746885.1 Bacteroidota bacterium
GAAATGGAAAATCTTATCCAGTATGTCCGTGAGCACATTCCCGGAGGAGGCCATAAGGCAACTGTCTGCAGTTGACATAATGGCTGAAAAATAGGCAGACATCATCAGGCCCATCAAGCCCACAGGCAATACCGTTCTGAGAAGTAAAGGCAAACCCATTTCTGAATCAATGCTTTGCAGATCGGAATAACCCAAATGGGAAAACATGCCATTTTCAAGGCCAACCCTGGCAAAAAGCCCCAGGATAACCCCCATCATGGCCATAACCGGCCATTCGAAAAGACCGGCAATAAACCATGCCTTTTGTGCTTCCTTTTTGCTGCGTGTGGAATAGATTCTTTGATATAAGGTCATTCCCACAAACCATATCGGCACAATGGTAATACCCCAATTGACCAGTTGCTGCCATGAAACATTCCCAAAAGACAGAAATTCCGGTGGTATGGTAGCTTTTATTTCCGATATGCCTCCAACGGCATTATAACCCAGGGGAATGCCTATCAGTATCAACCCGCTCATAAGAATGAGCCATTGTATGGTATCCGTATAGATCACTGCTTTTAAACCGCCCATTACTGTGTAAACCACAGCAATCACTCCCATAATAATCAAAGCTTGATTCAGTTGAAGATCTACGAAGGTAGCAGAAGCCAGTTTGGCACCAGCCAGTATCTGCGAACTGGTAAAACCCATGTAGCCAATGGCGGAAATAATCCCAGCCAGTAAAGCAACCCTGGGGGAATAAAATTGCTCAAATATCTGAGGGAAAGTAAACAATTTAATTTTATGAGACATTCTGCTCACCCGGGGAATAAGAAAAACAGCGCTAAGCCAGGCTCCGATCAGTCCGGTAAACAACATCCATGAACCGGCAATTCCCATAATGAATCCAAGACCACCCAGACCAATAGAAAATCCGCCTCCCACATCGGTAGCTACTACAGACAAGCCCACATGGAAGCTGCCCATGTTTCTGCCCCCTACATAGTAGTCGTCCGTATCCTTGTTTTTCCGAAGGAAGAAATAGCCTACACCCAACATGACTATCATATAGAGAAAGAAAATGGACAAATCAATAAAATGCATATCACATAATTTTTGCCTTCAAACAATCCAAGGCAATAAATAAAACAAATATATTTATAAAAACCAAAATCCGGTACATGGCAACGAAGGTCAAACCAGGCATTTAAACTGATATTTAACTAATTGAACCGGGTTTTCTAACCGCATTTTTTAAAATCCACTTCGAATACACTAATTTTACCTGAAAACATTCAATGTATCATTTCAAAACAAAAATAACATGAGAGGCCTTATACAACGTGTAAATCATGCATCAGTGACCATCGAAAACAGAGTAAAATCGCAAATTGGCTCAGGAATCCTTGTATTATTAGGCATAGAAGAAGAAGACAATCAAGAAGACATTCGCTGGCTGAGCAATAAAATCTCGCAGTTAAGGATTTTTGAAGACAAACAGGGGCAAATGAACCTATCGGTAAATGACGTGGATGGTGAGATAATGGTTATCAGCCAGTTTACATTGCATGCAAAAACCAAAAAAGGCACACGGCCTTCATACAGCAGAGCGGCAAAACCGGATACAGCCATTCCGCTATACGAAGAATTTATTGAGCAAATGGGAAAAGATATTGGCAAAGAAATCAAGTCGGGAGAATTTGGGGCTTATATGCAAATCAAACTTGAAAACAATGGGCCAGTGACCATCATGATAGACAGCAAAAACAAAGGACTGTAATTTCACTTCTCTATTAATACATTTAATAGAAATTATTAACTTTGGTCTAATATAAAAGGAAAGAAAGACCGGAACCTGGCAGATCATTGAATAAAGAAACAAGGGGGCAGATATTTGAAGGAAAAACAAGCTATAACCAAAACACACTTAACAATTCAAAACTTCAACACAAAACTATGGAAAATTTAATTGAAAAATATTCATTGAATTTAGAGGAAGGAATTGAACAAAAGGTTAAAGTAATTGCAAACAACAGCCACCAGTATCTTACCAAAGAAAATTTAAAGTTTTTATTCAGGACACTTGATCTTACCAGCTTAAATACAGATGATAACTTTGAGTTCATAAAAGAGCTGTCCCAGAAAGTTAACCGGCTGGAGTCGGTTTATCCGGAAATGCCTTCCATCGCTTCGGTTTGTGTATATCCTATATTTGTTGATATTGTAAAAAAGACCCTGAACAAGAAAAGCATTGGTATTGTAGGAGTGGGTGGTAATTTTCCCTCCTCACATACTTTTTTAAATGTCAAAAAGACTGAATGCAAAGAAATAATCAACGCGGGAGCAAATGAGGTCGATGTGGTTATGCCGCTGGGCAAATTTTTCTCGGGCCAATATGAAGAAGTTCATGAAGAAATCGGGGAGCTGAAAGAACAGATAGGAACCAAAAAACTTAAAGTAATACTTGAAACGGGGTTGCTTAATGACTACAGAAAAATACAATTAGCTAGTCTTATAGCCATGGAAGGAGGGGCTGATTTCATCAAAACATCTACCGGTAAGCTGAAACCGGCCGCAACATACGATGCAGTTTACATCATGGCCCAGGCTGTTAAGGTATTTTACAATAAAACCGGTAAAACCACCGGTATCAAGCCTGCAGGAGGAATTTCCACAGTGGAAGATGCGCTATCTTACTATGCCATCATGAAGGAAGTGCTGGGTGATCAATGGCTTAATTCTTCACTGTTCCGCATAGGAGCAAGCCGGCTGGCCAATGATTTGCTGAGCCACATTCAAAAGGAAGAAATCAATTATTTCTAAGATATTCGGTTTCTTTCTTACTTGTCACGTTCCACTGTAAAGTTCACAAGCTCAACGAATGCACTGTATGAGCTATTTTTTCCTGAATAGGGTTCGAGTATTTTGAGGGCTTCATCTTTAAGTGCCTCCATCCTGGAGCGGGCATATTCCAGACCTTTCTTTTTACGGACAAAATCTATGATCTTACTGACTTCATTCCCATTCTTCTTAGATTGGTTGAATATCTTTTTGATTTCCCTTTTCTCCTTATGATCGGAATGATTTAAAGCATATATCAGAGGGAGTGTTACTTTTTTCTCCTTAATATCATTTCCTGCAGGTTTACCAATAGTGGATGAACGCTCATAATCAAGCAGATCATCTTTGATCTGGAATGCAATCCCGATCTTCTCTCCAAACCGGTAAAAGGTATCAATGGTTTCTTCATCCCCGGTAACGGATCTGGCACCACAAGCCGTACAGGAAGCAATCAGCGAGGCGGTTTTCTTGGTAATTACATTAAAATATTCTTCTTCGGTAATATATGTTTTCCGGTTGTTTTTGATCTGCATCAGCTCCCCTTCACTCATTTCCTTTACGGCATTACTGACAATCTCGAGCAGGTCGTATTCTTTATTCCTAACTGACAATAAGAGCCCCCTGGAAAGCAAATAATCCCCAACCAACACACTTATCTTGGATTTCCAAAGCGCATTAATAGAAAAGTACCCTCTCCTTTTGTAGGATTTATCTACCACATCATCATGAATGAGTGTGGCATTGTGTAATAGCTCAATAAGAGAAGCAGCAGTGTATGTGGTTTGAGTCGTTTCCCCAAGTAACCGGGCGCTAAGAAAAACAAACATGGGCCTCATCTGTTTTCCCTTGCGCCTTACCAGATAATTTAGTATAATATCCAGCAAAGGAATACTCGTTTTCATTGAATCCCTGAAATAAGATTCGAACTGATCCAGTTCTTTTTTGATGGGTGATTTGATTTTATCCAGTTGTGACATTTAGTTCCAAATACTTTAGCCGGACAAAGATAACAATTATATCAATCAATGTTAATGTTTTCACTCACTGAAACAATTCTCACGAGGGTTTGGTTTTAAAAAAAAGAGAGCTTGATTTCTATTCCGCTGTACTAAAGCATCATGGGCTTTCCTGGGTAAACTTTTTACCGATTATGCATTACTGATAAACAATATATTTATATATTTGCATTGATTAAACTATAAAAAGATGGAGATAAAGGATCTAACACCGGAACAACTGGACGAAGCCGCCAACATGTTAAAAGCCATTGCCCATCCTTTAAGGATTGCCATACTGAGCCATCTGGAAGGAGGCAAAAGACTTACCGTGACCGAGATACATGAACTCTTGGGTATAGAGCAGTCTACTACTTCTCATCATCTGGGAATATTAAAAGATAAGGGAGTTCTGTGTTCCAAACGGGAAGGAAAGAATACTTACTATTATTTGAAAGACAATAGCCTCAGCAACATCGTACATTGTGTGGGCAGATGTACCTCCAGCAAATAAAAGTTATATACTGTCACATACAAAAATTTATCCTGTTCTTATCAAACCCAGGCTATTGGACATCACTGGTAAAGGATATTTGAAATGAGCGTAATCAGAGTAACCAAAGAATTCAACTTTGAAATTGCCCATGCATTATGGAACTATGACGGGCCTTGTAAAAATCTCCACGGACATTCTTACAAACTCTTTGTCACTGTTATGGGGACTCCGATTAATGATCCTGATAATCCAAAAAACGGCATGGTCATTGACTTTGGGGATCTCAAGGATATTGTTAATGAA
This sequence comes from Bacteroidota bacterium, assembly GCA_051746885.1. Taxonomy (GTDB): domain Bacteria; phylum Bacteroidota; class Bacteroidia; order Bacteroidales; family UBA12077; genus JAGXLC01. The sequence continues at coordinate 4,618 of JBNJFN010000046.1, forward strand.
GAAATAGCTGAACCCCTGGACCATGCTGTAATACTTAACGAGGAAGCATTAAAGACTAATATTAACGGTATTCCGCAGATGTTTGACAAGAGATTCGTGGTAAATTACCAGCCAACATGTGAGAATATGGTCACCGATTTTGCCAGGCGTATTATCAACAGACTCCCTCAAAGGTTAAAACTGCACAGTTTGAAATTGCACGAAACCGGATCCTCTTATGCAGAATGGTATGCATCTGACAATACGTAACCAATTATTTATGATCATTCCCCGGAAATTTTCAATTGAGGTGAATTTTTCCTACCTTTTCGATACGAAATCCATTAAATCATTTTGTCATGCCAAAGAAACTATTTTTGCTTGATGCCTATGCATTAATATACAGAGCCTATTACGCATTTATAAGAAATCCGATCTATAGTTCAAAAGGTTTGAATACATCTGCCATACTGGGATTTACCAATACACTGGTTGAAGTTCTGGAAAAAGAAAACCCCTCTCACATTGCAGTGGCATTTGATCCTTCCACACCAACTTTCCGAAACGAAATCTACGAGGAATACAAAGCAAACAGGGAAGAAATGCCGGAAGATATCCAACAATCCATTCCTTATATCAAGGAGATACTTAAAGCATTCAATATCCCAATAATCCAAAAAGAAGGCTATGAAGCAGATGATGTGATTGGGACTCTTGCGCACAAGGCAAAGAATAAAGGTTTTGAAACCTACATGATGACCCCCGATAAAGATTACGGGCAGTTGCTGGAAGAAGGCATTTTCATTTATAAACCCAAAAAATCGGGTAATCAGGAGGCTGAGATACTGGATAAAAATAAAATTTGTGAACAGTTCAACATAGAACATCCCGGACAAATCATTGACATTATGGCCCTGATGGGCGATAAATCGGATAACATCCCGGGAGCCCCTGGCATTGGAGAAAAAACTGCCATAAAGCTTATTTCCCGGTATGGAACCATAGAAAATCTTTATAAGAACATAGAGGACTTAAAAGGAAAGCAAAAAGAAAAGCTAATTAACTATAAAAATCAGGTAGAATTAAGTAAAGAGCTGGTTAAAATTAAACTAAATGTACCTATTGAATTAAATACTTCAAATATAGAACGGAGCCATCCCAATGAAGAGCACATTAAACAACTTTTCCAGGAGTTGGAATTCAAATCCCTTTCTAAACGACTTTTCCAAAAAGGGATATCCCGGCCGAACAGTGGAGATGCCATTCAGCAATCCATGTTTCCCGATTCCACAGAACCGGTGACAAAAAAAGATTCTGAAGCCACCCTGGCAACAAGCCGGAAAGATTATCAATTGCTCGACTCAAAAGAAGAAATAGAAAAGTTTGTCCATACGCTTCAATCACTGGAAGAATTTTGCTTTGATACGGAAACAACTTCCATAAATCCTCACGAAGCTGAACTGGTAGGAATATCTTTTTCATTCAAAGATAATGAGGCCTTCTTCATCCCCTGTCCGCGGGATCAACAAAACACACATGAAATAACGGGGGCCCTGAAAAACGTGTTAGAGGATGAATCCATCAGAAAGACCGGACAAAATATCAAATACGATATTCTCGTACTCAAAAATTATGATATACACGTTAAGGGTGAGCTTTTTGACACCATGATCGCACACTATCTGCTTCAACCGGAACAAAGGCACAATCTTAATTTTCTGGCCAAAAAATACCTGAATTACACACCCATCAGCATTGAGAACCTTATTGGAAAAAAGGGGAAAGATCAGCTTTCCATGCGATCCGTCTCCATGGAAAAACTCACCCCCTATGCCTGTGAAGATGCGGATCTCACCTGGCAGCTTAAAAGCATCCTGGAGAATGAGCTGAAAGAGCATGGATTGTGGGGTCTCGCAAAAAAAATTGAAATGCCGTTGATCCATGTGCTAATCAACATGGAAGAAAACGGAGTGAAAATCAATGTGGATGAGCTCAATGCTTACTCAAAGGAGCTGAAAAAAGAACTGAATGCCATCGAAAAGGAAATACATGAGATGGCCGGGATGGAATTCAACATCGATTCCCCAAAACAGTTGGGTGAGGTGTTGTTTGACCGGCTGAAGATTGTGGAAAATCCCAGAAAAACACGCACCAACCAGTATTCTACCAGTGAAGAAACTTTGCAGCAATTAAGCGATAAACATCCAATCATCCAAAAAGTGCTGGAATTCCGTTCCATTCGTAAATTGCTTTCTTCTTATGTGGAATCCCTACCTAAACTGATCAACAAAAAAACCGGTAAAATCCACACTTCGTTTAACCAGGCCATCGCTTCCACCGGGAGATTGAGCTCCTATAATCCCAACCTGCAGAACATCCCAATACGTGAAGAACGCGGACGGAGAATACGCAAGGCTTTCATCCCATCCAATGAAACATGTGTGCTGATGGCCGCCGATTATTCGCAGATAGAGCTGCGCATCATGGCCCACATGAGTGGCGATTCAAACCTTATTGAGGCGTTCAGGCAGAATCTCGATATTCACAGCTCTACTGCCGCAAAAATCTTTCATCTGAACAGCCTGGAAGAAGTGACCAAAGACCAGCGAAGAAAAGCCAAGACGGCTAACTTTGGCATAATTTACGGAATTTCAGCTTACGGTCTTTCCCAGCGACTGAATATCCCAAGAAAAGATGCACGGCAACTGATTGACGAATACTTCAGAAATTTCCCGAAAGTAAAGGAATACATGGATCAAAGGATCGCCATGGCCAGGGATAAAGGTTATGTAGAGACAATCTGGGGAAGAAAACGTTTCCTGGAGAACATCAATTCCCGAAACGCAACATTGAGAGGAATGGCAGAGCGAAATGCCATCAATGCACCCATACAGGGATCGGCAGCAGACATTATAAAAATTGCCATGCTGAATATCTACCAGGAACTTATACAAAATGAGTATCGCAGCAAGCTTATCCTGCAGGTCCATGACGAATTGATATTCGATGCCTGGAAACCCGAGGTGGAAACGCTGAAACAAATGGCAAAAGACAAAATGGAGAATGCATGCCACCTGGAAGTACCCTTAACAGTGGAAACAGGAACCGGCCAAAACTGGGTGGAAGCACATTAAATTAAGTGATGAGTGGGAAGTATTGAATCAAGCCTTTTAGATTTAACAAATTCATTTGTAAATTGGATTCTAAATATTATAGCAATATGAAGAAAAAAGTTAAGAGCCTTTTTGAAATGCGGCACTTCCTGAAAAGAGCAGGTAAAGTGCCGGGAGAACTGGAATCTGAAAAAAGGTCCGCTTATGAACCTTCTTCGGTTGAACTCATCAGGTTTCATAAGGATTATTTCGGGCACAATGCCATCAAAAATTCTGACAAACTTGATGCTTCGATTGATACGGGCATGTGTAACTGGATTAATGTGATAGGATTGAGTGATATACAAACCATACAGGACCTGGGAAATTCTTTTACCATTCATCCGCTTACATTGGAGGATATAATAAATACCGACCATCTTCCAAAATGTGAATTTTCAGAGGATCATCTCTTCTTCACTCTAAAATACCCTGTTTATGAAAGCAATAATGATTTCCTTGAACTCAGACACATTAGTCTAATCCTTTCCAATCACTATTTAATTACGCTGCAGGAAGGAAACGAAAACTATCTGGCCGCAATCAGGGAAAGGATCAAAAATAGCAAGGGTAAAGTCAGACAGAAGAATATCGAATATCTGTTCTATCTAATGATCGACTTTATTGTCGACCAATACTTCTATATCATGGATACCATCCGGGACAATATTGAAGCTACGGAAGATCTGCTGATCGATGAACCGGAGGAAAACCACATCCAGGAGATTCACCTGATTAAAAAACGAATTGTTTATTTGCGAAAATACATCACTTCTCTCAATAAATCAGTGAATACGTTGTTAAACAATGAAATGTCCTTTCTCGATGAAAATGTAAAGATATATATCCGGGATGTTTATGATCATACGAATCACATTAATGAGTCGCTTATGACTTCAAAAGAACTGCAGACTACCCTCCTGGAAATGAACATGGCCAATGTGAGCAACAGCATGAACCGGGTGATGAAAACCCTTACGATTATTGCCTCAATATTTATTCCCCTTACTTTTGTAGCAGGCATTTATGGTATGAATTTTCAGTATATGCCAGAATTGCAATGGAAATATGGCTATCCTGCCGTCCTGGTTATAATGCTTATCATTGCTCTGATTATGTTGGTTTATATGAAAAGAAAAAGCTGGTTTTAAATATTCGAGTAGTATATAATATAAATATGCATTATTTGCTATATTTCAGGTATTTCTTATTTGCAAAAAATATTTTATCACCTTATTTATTCAAGTAACATAGAAAGTAAAGCAATGTAAATTACTTACTATGATCTTATTATATAGTAATTTTTCTTTCCCTTTTGCACCAGCACATATTTATTATTGAGTAGGTGACCGGAATGCACTTCGGCTTCCATAGATTGTATTTTTTCCTTATTGATGCTCAGGCCACCGTTCTTAATCAAACGTTTTACCTCCCCTTTGGAACCAAACACATCCGTTTCACCGGAAAGCAGATCCATCACATTAATACCCGAATCAAGCTTTCCACGTGGAACATCATATACGGGTACCCCCTCAAACAAGGAAAGAAAGGTTTTTTCATCCAATGCTTTGAGCTCCTCAGTAGTCGATTTTCCAAACAAAATTTTGCTGGCTTTAACGGCCCTGTTATATTCTTCCCTTGAATGCACCATAACAGTGACCTCTTCAGCCAATTTTTGCTGCAAAAGCCTTTTGTGCGGTGCTTCACGATGTGCGGCAATCACTGCATCAATCTCTTCCTTTGTTAGCACGGTAAAAATTCTAATATGCTTCTCAGCATCTTCATCGCTTACATTCAGCCAAAACTGATAAAACTTATAGGGTGAGGTCAATTCCGGGTCAAGCCAGACGTTACCTTCCTCTGTTTTCCCAAATTTTCCCCCATCCGATTTTGTAATCAAAGGACAGGTGATGGCATAGGCCTCTCCACCCAGTTTACGGCGAATAAGTTCTGTTCCGGTAGTAATGTTTCCCCACTGATCGGAACCGCCCATCTGAAGCCTGCAGTTTTTTGTCTTATACAAATAATAAAAATCAGTGGCCTGCACCAATTGGTATGAGAATTCAGTAAAAGACAAGCCGTAGACGGTATCCTCGCCCAGTCTTTTCTTTACAGAATCTTTGGCCATCATGTAATTTACGGTAATGTGCTTCCCGATATCCCGTATGAACTCAAGAAAGGAATAATTCTTCATCCAGTCATAATTGTTCACCAGCTCGGCAGCATTCTCCCTGTCTGAATGAAAATCGAGAAAATTGGACAACTGATCTTTCAATGCAGCTTCATTTTCACGAAGCTCCTTTTCATCCAGCAGATTGCGTTCCTTTGACTTTCCCGAAGGATCACCGATCATCCCTGTAGCCCCGCCTAACAGAGCAATTGGCTTGTGTCCTGCACGCTGAAAGTGCTTGAGCAACATTACCGATGTAAGGTGACCTATATGTAAAGATTTGGCTGTAGGATCGATACCTACATAAGCCGTAGTCATTTCCCTGTTGAGCTGGTCTTCTGTACCGGGCATAATATTATGCAACATGCCCCTCCATCTGAGTTCTTCGACAAAATTCATCCGTATAATAGTTTATTAGAGTTCAGTATTTCGATATAATATTCAAGCACAAAATGTAACCTTTCTTAACGAACCAGGATGAAACCCTCATGCTTATGTATGTTCTTGCTATGCAGGATAGTAAATGAGGGTTTCATGGGTGTCCATTTGGGGGCAAAGATAATAATTGCTGCCCAATATTCACATCGCTGTTTCAAAACAGGGCTCAAACCAAATTCCCTTCTTCCTTCTGGTCCTCTTCTTCCTCCTGATCCAGCTCCTCTTTTAACTCGTCAAAATTCAGATAAGGGAAGATCATGGGTGCAAAATCGGAAAGGGGTTGATATAAATAAGAATTGTTGATTCTCTCCTCGGGTATAAAATGGTATTTGTTGTTGGCCTTATTTATAAGTACCAAAATGATACTAATGATAAAAGCGGTCTTGGCGATGCCAAACACAATACCCAGTATCCTGTTGATGAAACCCAGCGCAATAGCCTGAATCAACTTCTCAATGACCCTGGCCAACAAATGAACTGCAATAACTATGATTATAAACGTCGCGGCAAAAGCAATAATATTAAGGTAATCCGTATCGATATTGAATTGATCGGCCAGCAATGTGGCAGTAAAATCGGAGAATTCAATGGCTCCTAAGATTCCCAAAAGCAATGCAGCCAAAGTTGAAAGCTGCAATATAAAACCCTTTGCAAAACCTCTGTATGCACTCCACAAAAGCATGACGGCAAATATCAGATCGATGAAATTCATTGCAGATTTTTGGGAAATAAAAATAAAAAAAAATGTTTGTCTTACAACCGGTAACAGACGGAGCAGATTTTGTCAATTTGAGGAATTATAATATTTTTGTGGCTGGTAAATTGGCCCCATAGTTCAAGGGATAGAATAGGAGTTTCCTAAACTCTAGATTCAGGTTCGAGTCCTGATGGGGCCACAAAAAATCCACCACTCTGATTGGAAGGCCGGTGGATTTTTTTCTTTGAACGGACCTATATTTTTATCTTACAGCGAAACGAAACAAACGGATCTCTCGTACACCCTTCAAAAAAAATATTTGTAACCGTACAGGCAAAAATCCATAAATATCCTTTATTTATCATCAATTTGTTAGATTACATCAAAATATTGTATCAATTTATCGAAAATTTCGAAAATCAAACTAAAAAATTCTACCTTTAAAAGGGGAAGCATGACTTAATGTTATGAATATTCTGCAGAAGTATATTCCAAACAAGCATAATACCGACGAAGGATTTCAGGAAAAAGAGATGCATGTTGAGCATATCATTAACAAAGTCCGGTTCTTCGTTTTACTTACAATTGCCTTATTGGATATTGTCTCCGGCTTAACTGGTCAGATCACCCTTCTAAATTCCATCAAAGGATACAAAGGATTATACGCCTTTATTCTCATGCTTCCACTCATTCTTTTTCTGCACAAAAAAACAAAGAACCATCTGTATCATGGATGGATCAAATATGTAACCGTAAGCCTTGACTTGTTCATTGCTTTCCTTATAGCCCTCCCTGTTATTTTATCCGTAAATCCTGGTATTACGATTACCAAACTTGAGTTTACACTGATCATTTCGATTGTCTTTGCCATAATCAATTCCATGAGTGTATTAAGGCTCAGCCGGGCCATTATAGGATACAGCGCCATCATCACCATTTTACTTAATGCGGTTCTGTATATTGTGCAAGGAGAATTTATTATGGTTGGGCTTTGTACCTCTCTTTTTCATATTTTTTTAAGCATTTTCAATGGATGGGTTACCAATTTTATACTGGAGTATTTTACGAATAACCGGAAATTAACTGAAGCCTACGAAGACCTTAAAAAGGCTCATCAGAAAATTCAACAGAAAAACGAAGAGATCACCAAAAAAAGTGAACAGATCGAAAATCAGGTGGGTTCCCTGGAGGATGTACATAAAGATTTAATGGACAGCCTAATGTATGCTCAAAAAATTCAGGAAGCGCTGATCAACCACGATGAGATTATTTATCCCCATGTAGATGATCATTTTGTTGTATTCAGGCCCAAAGAGCATGTAAGCGGAGACTTTTACTGGGCTTCCTGGAAAGATGAAAAGCTGATCCTTGCAGTAGCTGACTGTACTGGTCACGGAGTACCGGGTGCCTTTATGACCATGCTGGGTACCAGTTTCCTCAACGAAATTGTCAATAAGGAAAATGTAACAGAACCCGACAAGATACTTAACGACCTCCGCGACTCCATCATTAAAGCACTGCATCAAAAAGGCAAGATGCATGAAACCAGAGACGGCATGGACATGGCCGTGATCCAACTGGATATGAAAAACCAGAAGATAAAATTTTCCGGTGCAAACAATTCACTCTGTTACATTCCCAACTTAAACCATAAAAGTAACTCCAATATTTATGAATTCAAAGGCGACCGCATGCCGATTTCTTTCCATTATAAAATGTATCCCTTCTCCTTACTTGAATCTACCTTTACAAAGGGCGATCAATTCTATCTCTATACCGACGGTTATATTGATCAGTTTGGAGGACCCAAGGGCAAAAAGTTCAAGCTAGTTCCCTTCAAAAGGATGCTCTTAAAAAATCACAAAAAAAGCATGAAAGAACAAAAGGAAATTCTGGAAAATACCATGGAAGATTGGCTATTGGATAAATATCAGCAGATAGACGATATAACCATTTTGGGCTTTCAGGTCTAGGTGATTCAGAAATTCAGGATTAATTCCCTCTTCAGCAACAGATGCATTGAACTATCCTTTTACCGCAACTCCTGACGATTAAAAAAGTTAAAATTGAAAGGGTTTTTCAGATATAGGAATCTATTTTCGGAGAATCACCCGCATGGTGGTACCTTTATTGGCATCAGAATGATGAACATAGATTTTTCCATTATGGTATTGTTCAATTATCCTCTTGGCCAGGGATAAACCCAAACCCCATCCCCTTTTCCTGGTAGTATAGCCGGGCTGAAAAATGGTTTTATGCTTCGATTTGGGAATGCCTTTTCCTTCATCGGTAATATCAATATATAACAAATGAGCTTTTTCAGAAAGGGACAGCTTGATGTTCCCTTCTCCATTCATGCTGTCAATGGCATTTTTAAATAAATTTTCCACTACCCATTCAAAAAGGGCTTTATTGACGGGAACATAAATTTCACTGTTCTGATCAAAATTCAAAGAAATTTCCACCCGCCGGGAAACCCTGGATTGAATATAATTTACTGTATTCATTAATACATTAGAAATATTTTCCGAAGACAGGGATGGTTTTGAGCCAATCTTGGAAAACCTTTCCGTAATCTTTTTCAACCGGTTGATGTCTTTTTCGACTTCCTGTACAATAGCCGGGTTTTTCAATTCTTCCATTTTCAGAAGTTCCAGATTGGCCAGCAAACTGCTTGTGGGCGTTCCAAGCTGATGTGCCGTTTCTTTTGACATGCCTACCCAAACCTGGTTTTGTTCTGCCCTTTTTGCGCTACTAAATGCATAATAGGCAATGAAAAGAAACAAAGCCAACACGGCAAATTGTATCAGTGGAAAAAAGGAAAGGCGGGTAAGTAATGTGGAATCCTTATAGAAAATATATTGTTTCTCTTCCGGTAATTTAATCTCAATGGGTTCATGCTCGCTTTTCATCTCCCGTATCAATTGGTTTAGTTCTGCTTCCTTGTTCTTGTCAGAGAGCTTTACATTCCTGGTAGAGATGACCTGTTCATTTTCATCCGTCAGGATCATAGGAACCGTTTCATTGTTTTTGATCACCTCCAGAATAAAACTGTAATCTCCGTCCTTGTCTCTGTTACTGGTGAGTTCCTTCATGCCTTCCGCCCATAGTTCCACCTTTTCCCGTTCTTCTTTGGCCAGTCTTTCAGAAAGATCATTCGTAAACATAAAAGAACCCACGGCGATGAAAATTGCGGCAATTATTAAATAAATCTTCCATCTTTGTTTTCGGTGATATATATGCATTTGATTAAAAAATTATTAACACGAATTATTTCAACATGAAACAACTGTCAAATTTGAACAATCAAGATCGCTCTCCATGATCCCTCATATTTATTTATGTGCTTATGGTGTAAGTCTGTAGATAAGGGGTTCATAGGAAATATAATCAAATTTCTGTATATGTCTGATCACTCCAACGTATCATCCTCCCAATCGATGATGAAATTTCCCCTTTCTTCCCGGGAGGAATCTTTCACTGATTCTTTTTTTGTTTCTTCGGGACTGGTATCCTCCTCCCAGTTAATATTAAAACCTTCGTT
>JBNJFN010000047.1:0-14524 GCA_051746885.1 Bacteroidota bacterium
CGGCTTTATTCAGGCGTTCTATCCGGCCGGTGCCCACGATGGGTATAATACCGGCGGGATGGGTCAACAGCCACGCATAGATCACTTTTTCAATGTCTTCAACTCCTAAAGTTTTGGCAATCTCCTTTAGTTTGGTCTTGATATGTATACCCCTTTCATCTTCCGGCTTGAAAATTTTTCCGCCTGAAAGGGGCGACCAGGCCATGGGATGAATGCCCTCCCGTAAAAAAAATTCTATGTTACCGTTCTGAAAATGCTCCAGGTTGTAAGGAGAGATCTCCACCTGGTTGGTGACCAGAGGACCATCAAAATGCCGGTCCAACATTTCAAACTGCATGGGTGTAAAATTGGAAACCCCAAAATTCAATACTTTTCCCTGTGATTCAAGTTCCTCAAACGCCCTGGCCGTTTCTGCAGGATCCATTAGCGGATCGGGCCGGTGGATCAAAAGCAGATCAATATAGTCGGTATGCAGATTTTTAAGTGACTGTTCCATATAACATCCTTTATCGGTTATACTTTTTATTCAATTTTCCTTACAAACTTTGTCTTAAAAGCCAATTATCTATGGCCAAAGCCTCATTCCGTATAATGCCGGATCACTTCCATGATGGCCTCCTCACTAACCTGTCCATAGGTGAAATCCTCCGAATCAAACATATGCACTCCTATCTCCGACCGGTACAATCCTTTGGCCTGGTAGCCCGCACCCTCAAAAACTCCGATCTTACCTTCATATTTTCTGCGGTATTTATCCCTGATTTGTTCTATCTTTTGATCAAGCTGTTTGTTTTTGGCTGAATATTTTTCCCTGACGTCCTGAATGGCTTGATCAGAACCATCCTCATTCTTCAACTTTCTAACCTCATTTTCCCTCTTTTCTTCATTGGTCTTCTGTTTCTTCCTAAGCTTCATGATCTCATCCTGACCTGAGGGTGTGGGTACAGGGATACCCGGCGAGAGATGCTCCTCCCATTTTATATGGTTCGTATCGAGCAAGGCCGTAATATTGGCCTCTGTAGGTTCAACCCCTTCCGGATAGTAATTCTCATAGGAAACAGTAGATGAAAAATATTCATCAGCCAAGCCTGCGAATCCATGTCCGAACTCATGCATGAAAGTGACTTCGCTTCGTTGATCATCAGCAGTGAATATGGTATAATTATTATATATGCCCCCACCTCCATACCGGTCGGTATTGGCTATAACAATAATGGCATCGTAGGGTACAACCGATGCAATATCACGCATGGCTTTACGGTCGTCTACCAGCAAATACCTCGGTAAATTAAGAGCATTGAAGGAGGCATCAATGACAGTGTTCCGGAATGTTCCCCTGGTGGGATGATCCACACCGCTTTGAGCAGAAGGTCGAAAAGCCCCGTAAATATTGAACAGTTCGCTTTGACTCTCAAAAGGTTCGGCTCTGAACATTACCTCCGTAAAATGGTCTACATCTTTTTTAAATTTATTCCACTCCCCGGCAGTATACCCTTCTGCAACGAACACCAAATCCACTTTCTCCCTGGGATCTCCATTTTCCAGAGCTGTATAGGCACGATCCCTGTTATCCGGTTCTTCCCGGATGATGTTTTCATTATCAGGACGAATGATCCTGGAAAATACAGGCTGAAGAATATTTTTCCGGTCTCTTTTTTCTATAACCATGTTTACTGGACTCTTGGGAAAGGGAAATCTTACCGATTCAATAAAAGTTCTTTTCTTCCCTTCCTTCGCAGGCCGGGTAGTTTGATATTCGCCAAATATACAGTTGAAACCTTTGGAAAAGATGAGCTTATTGTCTATTAAACTGTATATTTTAACATAGTAATTTCCATTGTTCAGCCTGTCGGTCAGCTTATCGGGATTGCCCGGCCATCGGTCTTCCCTGTAAATCTGATCCGGTGAAATGGTTAATTCCTCTGAATCCCCTGTCATATAAAAATCTACCCGCATGGTCTGGCCTGTAAAATATTGATTGAAAACTGGATCTGCCTTAACGGTATATGCCAAAGGCAATAAGAGGAATATGACGAGTAACTTTCTCATTTGAACGATTGTATTTATTTATAGTCAAACAGAACCTGTATGTTAATTATGTTCCTGTTGCATAACACATCAGGTGCGGATTTCATAGGTTAAAAATTCTGAGGGGGATAAAATTAACAAGAACTGGTCAATTTTCATAAAATACCCTGTTGCTGTTCCCGGCCACTAAATATTTCTTTAGCTTTTGACGGATCAAACCAATGCCTATGGGTTTCACCAGGTAATCGCTGAATCCTGCAGCAAATATTTCTTCCATATCGGAAGGATAAGCACATGCTGTTTGAGCAACGACAGGGATCTCAGGCTTCAGTAACTTAATTTTTCTACAGGCAGTCAATCCATTCATAACAGGAAGCTTGATATCCATCAGGACAAGATCTACAGGATTATTTTTACAAAACTCTACAGCATCTTTGCCATTGGTGGCAATCTGGGGGTTAATATCCACTTTCCTGATTTCACAACTTTTTAAAACTTCACTGAGCAAGAAGGCATTTGAGCGATCGTCCTCTACAATCAGAACCGTAAGTTCATATTGAAGCCCCTGGTCATCCTTCTGCCCAATATTTTTCATTCCCGGCTGATCCGAATTCAACCGGGATACATTCATCAAATTATTTGCCAATTCATGAATCCGGCTACCCGAACTTAGTATCAACTCCAGATAACGCGTTCTTTGTTCATGGCTTGCAAAAGGATTCTGAAGCAATTGCAGGAATCCTTCCATCCCTTTTGCAAAAATGGTCTTTTTTCTGAAAACTTTCGGAGAAAAGGAGGAATCGGAACGGGTAACTTCTGACATTTGTCTTTCAGAAGTAAAATTTTTTTGTTCGCTCTTTTCCAGGTAAGTAATGTCGATAGTGTTTCCAATAAATCTGAGGGGATACTGATGCTCGTCCTGATCAATCACCCTCCCATAATCGAAAACCCTGACCCACTCTCCTGAGTTGGACTTCAAGCGGCATTCAACGGCATAACTTTCTGCGTCTCCCCATAAATGGTCATTCAGTGTTTTCCGAACATAATGCCAGTCATCCGGATGAACCAGATTTTGCCAGGTGCGGATATGGAATTCGATGTCCTTCCTTTTATAACCGAGCATTTTGATCCAGGAATCATTGAACCGGACATTGCCACTTTCGATATCCCAATCCCAAAAACCTTCGCCCATTTTTTCAAGTGCCTCATCCGGATTGAGTTCATCCCTCCGCAGCGCCTTTCCTATATTTTTCCGTCGGCTAATGTCAAAAACCACAATAAGCACACTTTCTTTATTGTCATCCGATTTCTCCAGATTGCTCTTAGAATCAAGCAAGGCTCCCACCAAAAACATATCTCTGATTTCACCGGATTTGCACCTCCATCTTGTTTCAATGGTTGCTATGCCCTCATTCTGCAGCAAAGGATAAAAGAATTTTTCCATTCTTTTAGATTCCCTTTCACTTGGATATAGAATGCCGGCATGTTTACTCATCAGGTCTTTTTTGGAATAACCGGTGATATCTTCCATCCGGCTATTAGCAAAACTGATAATGCGGGAAGTCATTAGCACGGTTCCGGCAGGGGTGCCATGGAAAAAATGTTCCAAATATTCCAGAGAAGGGCTCATATTAATAAAGTCAACATTTCTCTCACATAGCTAAAGTAACACTTATGAGCATATAATGGAAAAGAATGGGTGCAATTTTATCAACAGGAGTTAAAACCAATTATTAACATCGTGTGAAACATTTCGGAAATACTTGCGTATTATTTAATAATATATTTTCTATCAATTCATTAGCTAATAAAACTATATGCGAATTTATTTTATTTTTCAAAATTTTTACTATATTCGCGTACTGTTGTCAACAAAATTATTAACAATATGCCTTACAGGAGACTCCCCAACACCGACAAATCCAGAATGAAGGCCCTGAAAACCGCACATGAGAAAGGCAAAGAGCTTCCTCCTTTTAAACTGGCCTTTTCACAGGAAACCCTACAAAGATTGGGTTCATTTCTTCCAAAATATGAGAAGGCACTCACGGAATATCAACAGACCTATAAAATCCAGAAAGAAAACAATAAGGATTATTACAGCAAGCTTAAAAATGCCAAAATGTACATTTCCCACTTTATTCAAGTGGTCAACATGTCAATCATACGTGGGGAAATGCCATCCGAAACCCGTTCTTTTTATGGTCTGGCGGAAGACGACAAAAAACTGCCCGATCTGAATACGGAAAACAGTTTGGTTGAATGGGGTGAAAAACTCATTGAAGGAGAAGAGCAAAGAAAGAAAAACAATCTTCCTCCGGTAACCAATCCGACCATAGCATTGGTTAAAGTACACTATGATAAATTCATGGATGCCTATAAGTTTCAGAAGCAGCTTCAGGAAAACAATAAAAGGGCGGCGGATAATGTCAGTGAGCTGAGAAAGGAAGCAGATGATATCATTTCCAATATCTGGGATGAGGTGGAATATACCTTTTCAGACCAGCCTGATGAAATGAAACGCAACAATGCGAAAGATTACGGAATAGTTTATGTATGGCGAAAAAATGAATTGGGGAGCCTCAACTTCTTCAATTACAAGAAGAATTCTTCCTATCCCTCCTGATCATTTTCATACACATAAACGAGATAGCAACACATTGCAATCATCACCCCGCTGAAAGTCACCATAACTCCTGATGTTCCCATTGTGCTATAGTTCCCGGAAAGTATATCGCCGGGGCTGTCGATAATATAATAGTAGATCACGGCACTGCCATTATTTACAAAATGCCCCAGAATGGGCAGCCAGATGGATCCGCTCCAAAAAAACAGATAGCCAAACAGGATGCCCAGGGCCAAGCGGGGTAAAAACCCATAAAACTGAATATGCATGGCGCTGAATAAAACCGCGGCTATCAGAATACCTAAATGGATATTGCGGGTCCACGAAGCAAATAATTTTTGCAGAATACCCCTGAATAGAAGCTCCTCACCCAAAGCCGGCAAAACAGCTACCAGCAAAAGATTAACAAGCAATTGCTGAATATTTTCGGCATCCAGAAAGCGACAAGTCATTTCCCGGGCCTCTTTTTCCCTGTTTATCAGGTTGTTTTCAACTGATTCCAGGAAATCGGGAAAAGGAATGCTTTGATTGAGATGTGATAAAAAATTTATGAAAGGCAGGGCAACAAAGATCATCACAATAACAGCAGAAACCGAGGCAATTTTGGGCTGAGGGGCAAAACCAAGAAATTCTCCGGCCCGTTCTGAATACAACCTGGCAATTATAAAAGGGGGTAGAACAAACAAGCCAATAGTTTGTATAATCTGAAAATATTTCAACAGATGCAATTGATCTGAAAAATTCCCGTTGGCAAACAGGCTGGATAATTCACTGAAAGATAAATCAAAGATAGGTATTGCCAGTAGATAACCTATTGAAAATACTACAAAAAATACCGTTAGCATAATAAACACAATGGTGAGCAGTTTTGAGAAAGGCTGATGGTATATATCGGTATACATAGGCAGATCAATTTAAACTACTATTTTTGCAAATTAAAATTAATTAAATATATTTTGATAAGGATAGGCAACATAGATTTACCGGAAAAACCGCTTTTTCTTGCACCTATGGAGGATATAACCGACCAGAGTTTCCGCCATGTCTGCAAAGAATACGGGGCTGATGTGATGATCTCTGAATTTATTGCTTCAGAGGGGCTAATCAGGGATTGTAAAAAAAGCATGCAGAAGATGAAAATCTCTGATTTTGAAAGGCCGTTCGGCGTCCAGCTATACGGCCACCGGACAGAAACCATGGTAAAAGCAGCAAAAATGGCTGAGGAGGCCAACCCCGATTTCATTGATCTGAACTTTGGCTGCCCGGTCAAAAAAGTAGCCGGTAAAGGGGCAGGTGCAGGAATGCTTCAGAATATCCCCCAAATGATCGAAATGACCAAAGCTGTGGTTAACGCCAGTCAATTACCGGTTACTGTGAAAACCCGTTTGGGCTGGGACCACAACAGCATCAAAATTTTGGAAATAGCCAGGAAACTTCAGGAAACAGGTATCCAGGCGCTGGTTATACATGGAAGATCGAGAGCACAGATGTACAATGGTAAAGCCAACTGGGAGCCTATTGCTGAAGTCAAAAACCATCCGGAAATAAAGATGCCTGTTATCGGAAATGGAGACATCACCGGCCCTGAGGGTGCCAGAGTTGCATTTAACGATTATGGGGTGGACGGGGTTATGATCGGCCGTGCAACAGTAGGCAAACCATGGCTATTCAAATCAATCAGGGATTATCTGGAAACGGGCATCATGCCAGGTGAACCCGATGTGAAAGAAAAAACTGAAATTGCCAAAAAACATCTGACTAAGTCCATCGAATGGAAAGGATATCCCAGAGGCATCTATGAGATGAGAAAACATCTGTCCAACTATTTTAAAGGTCTTCCCCATTTCAGGGATATCAAACGCAAACTGGTTACGACTCTCGATACACAGGAAATTTATGATATGCTGGATTACATTGCAGAAAAATATGGCGATTTCGACAGCTCAAAACTAAAAAGCGACGCATTTTTTCATTATTGAGAAGCCAAAGCTTATAGCAAACTTCATTGCGCCTTTTTCTGATTGCCGTATCAAGCCTGATCCTCAGGTTTCAATAGCTTATAAGCCTGGTTGATAATAAAAGTGGCATTATCAGCCGGTGCATCACGGTTCAGGGCAATGGGACACACAGTAGCATTTTTCCGTTTATCCAGCCCATGCTGATAAGCCTTGTCGTAATACCACAGGACGATATCCACAGCCGTAAAAAAATCATCGTTATCCAGTGCCTCTATGGCTTTTTGTGCATTTTGCCCTCCCAGCCTTTTGCTGATCTTGTGGATGGAATCTTTCAGCATTTGTTTGTCAAAACAGGCGTATTCCTGAACAAGTCTCCGTACTCTGATAACTTTATCAATTTCAACCCTGAGCACAGGTGCAGTTCTCATCTTACGAAAAAGTTCATCCGGCAGGCAGTTTTTACCGATCATTTTGCTTTCATCTTCCACCCAAACGGGTTTGTTCAAATCAAATGTGAGCCACTCTTCAAACAGTAAATTCTCAAAGTGTTCGTTCGGTAGTTGTTCGTCTGCTTCCAAATTTCCGAAAACCGAGCCCTTATGATTGGCAAGGCCCTCCAGATCGAGACACTGCTCACCCTGATCCATTATGGAATGCAAAATCTCCGTTTTTCCGCTACCCGTATAACCTCCGAGCACAATAAGCGATACGGGCTTTTCAAGTTGTTTCCGGCAATATCTTCTATAGCTTTTATATCCCCCGCTCAAAATATAGGAATGAATGCCCACCCTGCTGAACAGCCAGGCCATGTTTTCACTTCTCATCCCTCCTCTCCAGCAATGAACGATGACCTCCTTCGTTTCACCGGCTATTTCTTCAGCCACATCAACCATATCCGGCATCTTGGGGCCTGCAATTCTAAGGCCTTCCTTGATGGCCGCTTTGCGACCAATCTGCTTATAGGTAATTCCCACCCGGGCACGTTCTTCATTATTAAAAAGGGGTATGTTCCATGCCCCGGGAATATGTGCTTTCTGATATTCTCCAGGAGAACGAACATCAATAACGGGAAGTTTTTCTCTTAATTTTAAAAAATCATGTATATCAATTGTAGTCATATACACTCACACTGCATACAGAAGGACGTCAAACAGGAAACCTTCACCGTTTCAGGTTAACCTGCATTGGACAGCACCTGGGGCTTGATCATAGCCCGTACTGCATCAACAATTCCCTCTACATCGTAACCACATTCTCTCTGCAATTCCTCCTGAGAACCGTGGTCAATAAACCTATCCGGAATACCCAACCTTTTAATCCGGGGATAATAAGAATTCTCGTTCATAAATTCCATAACCGCACTACCAAGTCCACCAACGATCACCCCGTCTTCAACAGTTATCACGTATTTGAATTGCTTGCCAATCTCATGCAACAACTCTGAGTCAATGGGTTTTAGAAACCTCATATCATAATGAGCTACTTTCACATTATTTTTCTCCAGTTCATCGACAGCCTGTTCAGCGTAATTACCTACCTGCCCTATGGTAACAATAGCCAGATCTTCACCGTCCCTTAATTTCCTGCCTTTGCCAACCGGAATTTTCCGGAAGGGTTGCTGCCAATCAATTGTTACGCCTCTGCCCCTGGGATAACGAATAGTAAAAGGACCTTTATCAGCCAGTTGAGCAGTATACATCAGATTTCTAAGCTCGATCTCATCCATGGGAGCCGCTATGGTCATATTGGGTACCGGCCTCATATAGGAAAGATCAAGGGATCCATGGTGGGTAGCGCCGTCCTCTCCTACCAGACCGCCACGGTCCAGGCAGAAAACCACATTGAGATTCTGAAGGGCCACATCGTGAATGACCTGATCGTAGGCCCGCTGCATAAAAGTAGAGTAAATATTGCAGAAAGGCATCATTCCGTCAGCAGACAAACCCGCAGAAAAGGTAACGGCATGCTGCTCCGCAATGCCGACATCAAAAGCCCGGTCGGGCATTTTCTCCATCATGATATTCAGTGAAGAACCTGTTGGCATGGCCGGGGTAATTCCCACAATTTTTTTGTTTTTACGGGCAAGTTCCACAATGGTATGCCCAAAAACCTCCTGAAATTTTGGAGGCTGGGGTTTATCCGCGGATACTTTAAATAACTTTCCGGTATCTTTGTCAAACTTTCCGGGAGCTCTGTGCCAGGTGGTCTGATTGATCTCTGCCTGTTTAAACCCCTTACCTTTCTGGGTAATGGTATGCAATAACTTAGGTCCCTTAATGTTTTTCAGATCAGTAAGAATTTTGGTAAGATAGACTACATCATGTCCATCTACCGGGCCAAAATATCTAAAGTTCAAGGCTTCAAAAAAATTACTCTGACTAAGAACAGCGGTTTTAACAGCACTTTCAAGCTGAGAAGCCAGTTTCTGATAGTTTGGACCCAACTTACTGATTTTCCCTAACAAGTTCCATACATCGTTCTTAATTCTGTTATAGGTTCTGGAAGTAGCAATATCAAGCAGATATTCCTTAAGGGCTCCCACATTGGGATCTATAGCCATATTGTTGTCATTCAAAATAACCAATAGATCCGAGTTTTCAGTTCCTGCGTTATTCAAACCCTCAAAAGCCAAACCGCCTGTCATGGAACCATCCCCTATTATTGCCACAATCTTCCTGTCATCCATTCCTTGAATATCAGACGCCTTAGCATATCCCAGGGCCGCTGAAATGGAAGTTGAAGCATGTCCTACACCAAAGGCATCGTATTTACTTTCAAGAGGATTGGGGAAGCCGCTCAAACCTCTGTATTTGCGGTTAGTATGAAACATATCCTTACGGCCGGTCAGGATTTTATGACCATATGCCTGATGGCCAACATCCCAGATTATCTTATCGTAAGGGGCATTGAAAACATAATGCAATGCTACTGTAAGCTCTGCCACTCCGAGACTCGCACCAAAATGGCCGGGATTTATCGAAGCTTCTTCAATAATAAATCTCCGCAGCTCGTTACTTAGTTCTATGAGTTCGATCTCACTCAACCTTTTCAGGTCTTCGGGATAGCTTATCCGGCTTAGATACCGATAGTTTGCAGCCATACTTAATTATACATTTATAAATGACTCTCAAAATTAAGAATTATTTTAATTCAATATAACACAAAACCTCATCTACTAACAACTTATTTTGTATATTTGTTTCAATTTTGTATAAAATAATACGATCAATATGAAGATCAAAATATTTTTTATCCTCATCCTTTTCCTGGCTTCCTGTGTTCCGCAAAAAGAATTCAAAAAGGTACAAAGAGAAAAGGAGCAATTACAAACACTTAATGATTCGTTGAAAGAACGAAACCGAAAACTGGAAATTTCCAACAATGAACTTAGCGCCAGGATTGAGGTACTTGAAAAGAGAACAGAACGCCTGGTACGCGACAGTATAAAACGTGCTGAAAGGTTCGTTAATTACAAACAGGAGAATGAAAGGCTTCGTGATGAATATGATGATCTAAAGGCCACACAGGAAAAAATTCTGAAAGGTTCCAATCAGGAAACCAAAAAACTGCTTGCAGAGATCCAGAATACCCAGGAAGAACTCCAACAGAAGGAAGACCGTCTGGAAGATCTGGAACAGGACCTGGCCTCCGAAAGAGACCAGCTTGAAGACCTCAGAAACGAGCTAAATCAAAAGCAAGAGCGGCTCGTAGAACTGGAACGGGCACTGAGCCAGAAGGATTCAATTGTAAATAAACTAAAGGATAGGGTCAGCGATGCACTTTACGGTTTTGAGGGAGAAGGGCTGGATGTAAAAATCAAAAACGGGAAGGTTTATGTATCGATGGAAGATAAACTGCTGTTTCCCTCAGGCAGCACTGTAATAGATCAGCGGGGTGAAGAGGCGTTGAAGAAACTCGCGCAGTTACTCGAAAAACATAAAGACATCAACATTATGGTGGAAGGACATACGGATAATGTTCCGGTTAGAAGCAATTCCTCCATTGAAGACAACTGGGACCTCAGCGTAAAAAGGGCAACAGCAGTAATCCGAATACTGTTGGGAAATTCCAATATCCAGGGTGAACGGATCATTGCAGCAGGCCGAAGCAAATACCTGCCTTTAGAGTCCAATTCCAACGAAGAGGGCAGGCAGATGAACCGGAGGACGGAGATCATATTAACCCCGAAATTGGGAGAACTGCTGGAAATATTAAATATGAATTAGGTTTTGTTTTGGGGAAATATCCGGAATGTATTAATTGATGGCTTTAGATTCATCCGAAATTTGACGCCATACAGAATATTCAATCTGGCAGGTGTGTATCTTGGGTATGTGGCGTCAAACCTAACAAAAACCATAATCCTTTGGGGAAAGCCCTACAGCCTGTCCATAGAACCCACAAATCATTGCAACCTGAGTTGTCCGGAATGCCCCTCAGGGAATAATGATCTCGAAAGAGAAAGGGGATTTATTGATATAAGCCTCTATCAAAAGATCCTCAATGAAACCGCAGACCATCTAATATGGCTCATGCTCTATTTCCAGGGCGAACCGTTCCTCCACAGGGAACTTACTGCTATGGTTCGCTATGCAAGAAAAAAAAATGTTTACACCTGTATTTCCACCAACGGTCATTTTCTTACTCCCGGAAATTGCAAGGAGATCATACGCTCGGGGACCGACCGGCTGATCATTTCACTGGACGGAGCCGATCAGGAAACCTATAAAAAATACAGAATCAACGGAGAGCTGCAAAAGGTAAAGGAAGGCATAAACAATCTTAACAGGGAAAAAAGGAACCATCGTGCCTCAAATCCACTCATTGTCATTCAATCCCTGGTTTTTAAACACAATCAACATCAACTGGATGAGATAAAAAAAATGGCAGGTCGACTGGGTGCTGACAGGATCAGCTTCAAATCGGCACAAATTTATAATTATAGGGAAGAAAGCTCGCTTATCCCAGAAAGCCGGAAGTATTCCCGTTACAGTTCCAATGCCGGCGGAGGCTTTTATCCGAAGAATAAGCTCAAAAACAGATGCTTCAGAATATGGAATTCCTGCGTTGTTACTTTTGATGGCCGGATGTTGCCCTGCTGCTTCGATAAAAAAGGGGAATATCCCCTGGCTGACCTTTCAAAACAACATTTTGCAGACGGCTGGAGTTCCAGCGCTTTTCATGATTTCAGAAATAAAATACTCACTAACAGAAAAGCAGTTGGGATTTGCAGGAATTGTACAGAAAGTTGAATATCCACCATCAATACAGATCATATGCCACATGCACGCTAAAGTTCTGAGCTACTTCCGCATGGGCTTTAAGATTCACCCCAACCCGCAAATTTCCGATCAGATTATAGGTAAGGCTGTAACGCTGGAAAAAATTCTTTTTATAATAAGGCGCATACAGATAAGTCCCCCAGTACTGAGAAAAAATAAACCGTCCGAACGTCAGGTCATGCCCGGCAAGCAAGGAAAACTGGCGATGCTCTTTCGTGCCTTCGGACTTTTCTTTCACCGCTCCGTCCCAATAACCTTCAAACCCCAGATTCAGTGCATTGATCTTTCCAATTTTATGCCTTCCTTTCACCAAAAACCCATAGCCAAGGGTCCGCTTTTTGACTTCGCTGGCTCCTTCAACTACATTTTTCATGGCACCGAAAACTGCTGCAGAGGGAATAATTCCTTCCTGTTTAATGGGTAAAGGTTCCCGCTCAACAAGCTCCGGCGGATCAGGTACATAATCCATGCCCACACCAATGGTGGGAAAATTCATTCCCTTATTGGGCTGTTCCACACCTCCGTTGGAAATGTGATTGTATTTTCCAAAGATCTTACCGTTCCAGTGATCTGTCAGCCTGAAATTCAACATTAAATCCAAATGGATGATGTAACTTAAATGGGTACTGAAAAAAAGGTTCTCAGGATTGGTTTCCTCATCATACAACTTACTGATATAACTAGGTCCAACGCCCATACGCAGGCTCATCCAAACATCGCTTCCATAATTCAGATAAGGCTCGGCAAACATGATCAGATTGGTTGCTGAGCCAAGAACTTCAGAGTTGTCAAAATTGACGTAGGATAAAGCAAACCCGGCCCTGGAATAACAGTTACAACGCTCCCAGTCATTTTCTCTGCTCAGTATCCAACCGTAATCCAATTCCATTCCGTAGGGCCTGCTATTGCTCAGATGTCGAATGGATTTCGCATGAGGAAGGATAAAACCGTATTGAGATTTTAACCCAAAAAATGCAGGGTTGGAGGTAGTGTCCTGACCAAAAGCAGATATTTGAAACAATAAAAAAATTGACAAAGCAATGTACCGCATCTACCTGAATTTTTTTTTAAAACCGGTTTGTACCTGATACTTCCTAAATTGATCCGCCATAACTAAGTCGCAAACATAAAAATAATTCATTTAGTAAAAGAATGGATTTTAATTTACTACGATTTTTTGTTATCTTTGGTTCTTATAAATAACTCCAAATTTGCTGTGTTATGCTTGATGAATACATTAAAGAACTAATAGCCAACAATAACCGGGTTATTATCCCCAATTTCGGTGCCTTTTTGTTGCGGGCAACCTCTAAAAACAAAAATAAAAAAGAGCTTTCTGCAAAGATCAATGACATATACTTCAGCCCTTTTCTGAAATTCAATGATGAGCTTCTGATGAATCACGTGATCAAAAAAGAGAATATTACCCAGAGAGAGGCCATGGATATGATCACGCAATATATCAGTAACATTGAAAATTCAGTAAAGGAAAACGGTTCCTATAAGATTCAGGGGTTTGGTGAATTCTACATGGACAACCAGGGGAAAATTCAGTTCAGAATTCAGCCTTCCGCTCAAAAAGAAGCAGCTAAAGAGACGCAGCAGGCACCGCCGGCTAAGGAAAGTAAAACCAAGGAAAGCCAAAAGACAAGCTCAACGATCAATGAAAAGGCAGCCAGGCAAAAGACCTCCACTGCCCAGGCAAAATCTGAAGAACAGCCAAAATCCAAAACAGAAAAACAGCAGGCACCAACATCTTCACAAAAAACAGAAAAAACGGTTAAAACAGATGCAAGTGCAACAGGTTCAAGTGCAACTGCAAGCAAAACTCCACCACCGCCTCCTCCTAAAAAAGAAAAAGGTAAAGCAGGCCAATCCGGGCCCAAAAAAAATAAAGGACTTATTCTTTCCCTTGTCATAGGGGTGCCCGTGGCCGTTGTATTTCTCTGGGCCATGCTTAATTTCGATACAGTACAAAGCATTTTTACCAAAGATGAAACCCGGATATCCGCTACGGAAACAAGGGATGAAAGTGACGAACAACAAGAAGAGGGACAAGATCAAACTGCCTCTGAAGAGACCGACACCTCAGACCAGGAACAATCACAGGAACAATCACAGGCTCAGGATCAGCAAACAACACAGGCTGACCAATCCGAACAGCAGACTTCTGCAAGCCAACAAGAACAAGCTAGCCAGGCTTCAGGAGATAAAAAATATTTCATCGTAGCCGGCAGCTTTGAAAAACGAGACAATGCGGTCAATTTTTTGAAAAAACTGCAGGATGATGGCTATGACTCCGAAATGATCGGCGAAAGAAATGGCATGCATGCTGTTAGTTATGCTTCATTTGAAAACAAGGACGAGGCACAAAAAGAATTACAACGATTACGAAACGAAGAGGGCGTTCAGGCCTGGCTGTTGTATTACTGACATAAACAGGTGATACAATAACATTACGGATATAGCCTTATAGTTCACGTGATTGTTGTCTCACCAGTTTTCGTGAGAGTTTGTCCACTTCCCGGTGGTAATCTGTTATTATGGAATGGCCCTTTTTGGCGTGGCCTTCTACCCGTGTCATTTTGAACTCAAAACGATCCAGACAATCATAAAATTGAATGATCAAC
>JBNJFN010000048.1:0-14261 GCA_051746885.1 Bacteroidota bacterium
AAAAAAATCAGAATGCCGTATATAATACTTAACGGGAAAAGAAGAAAGGCCAGAGCGATCCTCAGTTTTTTCATGGATAAAGCTTGTTT
Organism: Bacteroidota bacterium; assembly: GCA_051746885.1. Lineage (GTDB taxonomy): Bacteria > Bacteroidota > Bacteroidia > Bacteroidales > UBA12077 > JAGXLC01. The sequence goes on from JBNJFN010000048.1 coordinate 90, forward strand.
TGGTGATCCCAAAATTAAAAAAACTTTTTTCGCCAGAATTATTAAACAACTTCTATCGTTTGTTTGTATAAGGAAACACGAGAAACTATTTATATTATTTTTGTTTCTTAGGTTTTTTATTTTATGTTTGCGGCATGAATCAGGAATATCAACATATCATTGAGAAGGCCAGTGAGCTCTATAATCAGTATGGAATCAAGAGTATAACCATGGATGATGTAGCAAGAGAACTGGGAATGTCAAAAAAAACCCTGTATAAATATGTATCCAACAAAGACGATTTGGTGGAGCATTTTGTGGAATATCTGACAGCGAAGCGCGATTGTAATGTAGAAGAGATAAAAAAACAAAAATTAAATGCCATTGAAGAGCTTGTGGAAGTAAATGAATATGTGATTGAGATGTTGAAGAACTATAATCCATCTACAGATTATGATCTGAAAAAGTATTATCCGGATCAATACAGGAAGTTGAGGGAACGGAGAAGAAATAATATGTATCAGGCTGTGAAGGAGAACATTACCAGGGGCAAAGATGAAGGACATTACAGGAAGGAATTGGATGAGGATATCATTGCCAGAGTTCACGTTAGCCGTATTGAGAATAGTTTTGCCAACGAAATGTTTACCATACAGGAATTGACTTCATGGAAATTCATCCGTGAGATGATGATTTATCATATCCATGGTATTGCAAATGCAGAGGGGATAAAAATTTTTTACAACAAACTGAAAGAATTTGAAAATAAGAAAGACCTATATTAAAAATTGAAATTATATGAAGAGAAACCTTCTGAAAGCGGCTGTTATTATATCCCTGTCTTTGTTTTTGACGGGGCATTTGTATGCTCAGGAGAATGACGACACTTTGAACATTACTTTGCAACAGGCACAGGATCTTGCCATGGAGCAAAATGTTGAGGTTAAGAATTCTGAGATTGACGTTGAGATATCGGACAAGGAAGTATGGGAGACCACTGCAAGGGGCCTGCCCCAGATCAGTGCAAGCGGATCATACAACAACAATCTGAGTTTGTCTACTCAGTTGTTTCCCAATTTTATTGAGCCTACCATTCTTCAGATTCTGATGGAAGAAGGCGTGATTGATCAGCAGCCTATTCCGGAACCTGAGAAGATTGAGGTACAATTTGGCAGCCAGCATACCTTTGACGGAAGCTTATCGGTAAACCAGTTAATTTTCAGCGGCCCTTATATTGTAGGTTTGCGGGCTGCCAGGGTTTATAAAGGGCTTTCCCAGCAGCAATACCAAAAGTCCAAACAGGAGACAAAAGCCAATGTGGCGCGTACTTATCATTCTATTTTGCTGACCAGAAGAAATGTTGATGTTTTGGAGGAAAATCTGGCCAGTCTTGAGAAATCGATGGAAGATTCCAGGGCGCTTTATGAAAATGGTATGGTAGAACAAACAGAGGTGGAGAAAATTCAAATTTCCGTTTCTTCTCTGGAAAATTCCATTAAAACAACACAGCGGCAGTTGGAGCAGTTTCAAAATCTTTTGAAGATTCAACTGGGGCTTGAACTGGAAAGGCCGGTAAAGCTTTCCCAATCCCTGGAGGATATTGTTATGGAAACCGCTATCAATGAATCGGTACAAGAAGATTTTGATGTTAGCAAAAACGTCAATTATCAATTGATGGATACTCAGGTAAAGTTATCCGAACTGGACCTGAAAAGGGAAAAGGCGCAATTTCTTCCCACCCTTTCTGCCTTTTACAATTTCCGGGAAAATGCCATGCGTGATCAATTTAATCCGCTGGACCCCGATGAAAAGTGGTTTGAATCCAGTATGTTCGGGTTTGAGCTGAGTGTGCCCATCTTTAACAGCGGGCAGAAAATTTCCAGGGTGCAACAAGCCAGGCTCAATGTGAAAAAATCAAAAAATAACTTGTCTGATACACGAAAAAATTTGATAAATAACTATATACAGGCTGGAAACAATTACGAAACTGCTTATGAAAAGATGCGGAATTCCAAAGAAAATATGGAACTGGCAAAAAAGGTATACAACAGAGTATCCAAAAAGTTTTCAGAGGGTATGGCCAGCAGCATGGAATTAACCCAGGCCAACAGGGATTATTTAAATACAGAATCGAATTACCTCGATGCTGTGGTTGAATTGCTAAATGCAAAAACAGAGTTGGAAAAAATCAGAAACGAATTGTAATTAAACAGTAAAAATTGAGAAGAATGAAAAAATTTGTTCTATTCATTGTTGTGTTGACTTTTGTAGCATGTAGTCAGGAATCCGGCAAGGAGGAAATCAGAAAACAGATAGCTCAACATAAAAAAGAAAAAAGTGAGCTTCAGCAGAAAATCAATCAACTCTCCGATCAAATGGAAAGCAGGGAAGGAGACACCGCAGGCACCCATCAAATACCCGTATTCGTCAAGGAGCTAAAACCCGATACCTTTAGACATTTTGTCAATGCCAACGGAACTGTTGAGGCAGTCCAGGAAGCTATTGTCAGTCCTGAAACCAATGGCCAGATTACTGAGATATATGTTGAGGAAGGCGATCGTGTGCAAGAAGGGGAGTTGATGGCTAAATTGAATACCAGCGTAATACAAAGCAATATTGAAGAGGTAAAAACCAATCTGGAGCTTGCCCGGAAAACTTTTCAGAAACAAAAACGCCTTTGGGAGGATAGCGTGGGTTCTGAAATGGAGTACCTGGAAGCCAAAAACAGGAAGGAAAATCTGGAGAACCGATTGGGGACCCTTCGGGAACAGCTTGATATGTCGGAAATCAGGGCTCCCTTTAATGGCATTGTTGAGGAGGTTAATCAAAAGATTGGAGAAATGGGTAATCCAGGAGTTCAAATGATGTATCTGGTTAATCTCAAAAAATTAAAGGTTAAGTCAGAACTGGCGGAACAATATATGGCCCACGTGCATGAAGGCGATCCGGTAAGGATTCGTTTTCCTGCCTATCCTGAAATGGTTAAAACCATCCCCATTAGCAGGAAAGGAAGCGTTATAGATAAAGGAAGCCGGACTTTTGCCGTAGAGGGCAGAATTGATAATTACAACGAGAAAATTAAGCCCAATCAGATATCTATAATGGAAGTGAATGATTATGTGAATGACTCTGCGCTTATTGTTCCTTCCGAGGTGATCAAACAGGATATGCAGGGAGATTATGTATACATTTTACAGGAAGATCAGGGATCAAAAGATGCTCAGAAGGTATACATAGAGACAGGCCGGACCTATAACAATCAAACCATACTGACGCAAGGGGTTGATGCGGGAGAGGAAGTGATTACTTCCGGGTATTCGGAGGTATCTGATGGAAGCCAGGTTCAGGTGAAACAAAGAGAAGAATTTGCGAAATAAAAACATCTTGAGAAGGAATTTCAGAAAAATAAAGGATAATGGCTAAGGAGAACAACGATACACTTCTAAAAAAAATAGACAAGGAATTTAAGCTTACAACACTTGCACTGAACAACAGGAATACCATTTTGCTTTTGGCATTGGCTATCCTGGGGTTTGGAATATTTTCATACAGAACTTTGCCCAAGGAGCTTATGCCTGAAGTGGTTATTCCAACCATTATGGTTCAAGCGCCTTATCCGGGAAATCCCCCGATTGATATTGAAAATCTGATTACCCGGCCCCTTGAAAAAGAGATAGAAAGCGTGGATGGGATAGAAGAGCTTAATTCCACCTCCTCGCAGGGTTTTTCTTTAATATTGGTGGAATTTAACACGGATGTAAATATTGACAAAGCCCTCCAGGATGTTAAAGATGCTGTAGATAAGGCAGAAAGGGATTTACCTGAGGATCTGCAGAATGACCCTTCTGTTCAGGATATAGATTTTTCGGAATTTCCGATTATCAACATCAATCTGTCGGGAAATTACAGCATTGACGCCCTGAATGATTATGGTGAATACTTTGAAGATGAAATTGAAGAGATCAATCAGATTTCCAGTGTAGATATTCAGGGGGTTAACGAGAAGGAGGTCAAGGTGGATGTAGATCCCTACAGGATGGAGGCTACCGGTCTTAGTTTCCGGGAAATAGAATCGGCCATTCAAAATGAAAATGTTACCATACCGGGAGGGGAACTCAGATTTAACAGGAGCAAACGTTCAATACGCACGGAAGGCGAGTTTGAGGAGGTAGCTGAACTCCGCAATATTATTGTTCAGGACAATGATGATAAATTGGTTTATCTGAAGGATATAGCTGATGTGCGTATGGCATATGCTTACCCTGACAGTTATACAAGGCTCGACCAAGATCCTGTTATTAGTCTGCAGGTCATAAAAAAAAGCGGAGAAAACCTTCTGGCGGCCACCAATCAGATATTTGATATCCTGGACCGTGCAAGAGAAAACCAGGAAGTGCCTGAAGACCTGAGGATCACTATAACGAACGATCAGAGTGATATGATCCGGAATCAGTTGAATAACCTGGAAAATTCAATCATCCTGGGGGTAATCTTTGTTGTCCTTGTGCTTTATTATTTTCTTGGAACAAAAAATGCCTTGTTCGTGGGGACAGCCATCCCCATGTCGATGTTTTTGTCTTTTATTGTATTAACCCTGATGGAAGGCAGGATCAACATGATCGTCCTCTTTTCCCTTATCCTGGCGCTAGGTCTTTTGGTGGACAATGCCATTGTGGTGGTGGAAAATATATACCGTTTTGTGCATGACCGGGGATATAAACCCTACGATGGGGCCCGCCAGGCTGTTGGTGAAATAGCCCTGCCCATCATTACTTCTACCGTTACCACCCTTTCAGCCTTTCTTCCTCTTGCTTTTTGGGGAGGAATAACAGGAGAATTCATGAAAAATCTGCCCATCACATTGATCATTGTTCTGACCTCTTCGCTGTTTGTGGCACTGGTTATTATTCCGGTGCTTGCAGCTACTTTCATTAAGTACGGCAAGATGCGCAACGACGGTAGAATCGATAAGCGGAAAAACTATCGTATCGTTGCTGTGTTTGCAGCGATAGCCGGAATATTTTACCTTGTTGGGGTATATTCGGTAGCTAATATCCTTTTGATCCTTGTGCTTATCGTATTTTTAAATGCGCTTATCTTTCACAGGGCTCAGTATTTGTTCCAGAATGTCTTTCTGGAAAGGCTGGAAAATGGTTATTTAAAATTGTTAGAGTATGCCCTGTATAAGAAGAATCCGGTTAAATTTTTTGCCGGAACCATTTTTGCGTTGATTTTGGTCATTGTATTCCTGGGCCTGCGTCAGCCTGATATATTGTTCTTCCCTGACAATGATCCTGACTATATCAATGTAAGGGCTGAGCTTCCTGTAGGAACTGATATTCAGGCAACAGATTCTGTAATGCACATTGTGGAAGAAGATATCATTGAATATTTTGAACCGCATAGTAAGGTTGTCGAATCGGTGCTTACCACAGTAGGAAGCGGCGCCGGTGAAGGCATTACTGCCGGCGGGACGCCCAATATTGGACTTACCACTATTTCTTTTGTTGATTATGAGCTTAGAGGAGGAGTTAATACCTCTGATATCATGGCCGGCTTGAGTGATCAGCTTATTGGTGAGTATCCGGGTGTTCAGATTTCCCTTGAAAAGAATCAGATGGGTCCTCCAACCGGGAATCCCATTAACCTTGAGATCAGTGGAGAGGATTTTAACCGGTTGATCCTGTTAACGGATTCCATAAGGCAGAGAATTGAACAGTCGAATGTCCCCGGTATTGAGGGACTGAAAATGGATCTGGATGTAGGCAAGCCAGAGGTGCTTGTTGACATCGACAGGGAAAATGCCAGGCGTTTCGGCTTGTCTACCATGCAAATAGCCAATCAGATCAGAACTTCAATTTTCGGCAGAGACATTTCCGATTTTAAGGTGGGAGAAGATGAGTATCCCATACAACTGAGAATGCAGGAACCTCAGCGATATGATCTCTCCACATTGATGAATCAAAAACTGACCCTGCTTAATAACGAAGAAGTGGTGAACATCCCTATATCTTCGGTGGCTGATGTGGAATACAGTACCACATACGGTGCTGTAAAACGAAAGGATCTTGACCGGGTGATCACCTTATATTCCAATGTAATGGAAGGCTACAATGCCAACGAGATCAACAACCAGTTAAAAACCATTTTGGCAAACTATGATATGCCTGAAGGTTATAATTATGAATTTACAGGAGAACAGGAGGAGCAGCAGGAATCCATGGATTTCCTCATCCGGGCTTTGATCATTGCTGCAGTGCTTATAATGATCATTCTGGTAACTCAGTTTAATTCTTTGATTAAGCCTTTAATCATTATCTCAAGCGTTATATTCAGCACAATCGGTGTGTTTCTGGGCATAGGCATCTTTAACATGGATATTGTGGTTGTGATGACTGGTATCGGCGTTGTTTCCCTTGCAGGGATTGTGGTTAACAATGCCATTGTACTGGTGGATTATATTGAATTGCTGAAAAAGAGAAAACGCAGAGAGCTTGGGCTTGAAGAAGAGTCATATCTGCCAGCCAGGGAAGCAACCGAATGTGTGGTGCAGGGTGGTAAAACCCGTCTTCGGCCGGTATTGCTTACCGCCATTACTACCATTCTGGGACTTTTACCACTGGCCATCGGATTGAATATGGATTTTGGCACCCTGTTGAGTGAGTTCGACCCCCAAATATATTTTGGGGGCAATATGGCCAATTTCTGGGGCCCGATCTCCTGGACCGTAATATTTGGCCTTACTTTTGCTACTTTTCTTACCTTGGTTATCGTGCCAGTAATGTATCGCATTTCAATTGTTATTCAGAAGCGATTGCTAAAGCTTTTTAATATGGAACACAAAGTAGCTGATGTTTCGGATCAGTAATTTTGTTGTCTTCTGCCAGAATAAGGGGGGTGTATATCCCCCTTATTTATTAAAACAACTTTCTGAACAATAATTAAATGCTGCCTTGCGTATTTTATTTTGAAAAATATTGAATACCTTTGTAGGTTAAAGCATTCAATTATGGCCATAAGATTTTTTTATCTGCCAAGAGGCAGAGGATATAATTATCAGCCCCGCTTTTATGATGAGAGAAAGGAGGAGCTGGAAAGAAGGAAACGCCGAATTGACCGGGAGTTGGGACTTGAGGAGGATGAAGCCAATAAAGATGTATATATCCCCCAGATTAAGGGTGAGATGCGCCGGCACCTTAAAGTGGTCAACAAAAAACGAAAAAGAACTTCTACTACGCTCATGTTAATTGTTTTGGCGTTTTTAATATTCCTCACTTATATGCTTTTGCGGATCTGAGAAAGCAGCGTTAAATGGCAGATCTTATACAAGTATTACCCGATTCGGTTGCCAATCAGATTGCGGCTGGTGAAGTTATTCAACGTCCCGCTTCTGTGGTTAAGGAGCTAATGGAGAACAGCGTAGACGCCGGCGCTTCTGAAATTAAGGTGGTAGTTAAAGATGCAGGGAAAACTTCTATCCAGGTTATAGATAATGGAGCCGGTATGTCTCCCACTGATGCCCGTCTTGCTTTTGAGCGTCATTCTACTTCCAAGATCCATGCCGCTGACGATTTATTTTCTATTCAAACCATGGGTTTCAGGGGTGAGGCCCTGGCATCTGTATCGGCCATTGCTCATATTGAACTTAAGACAAAGAGGATGGAAGACGAAATCGGAACCCGGATTCGGATAGAAGGTTCCCAGGTTGTTGATCAGGAGCCAGCTCAATGTCCGGATGGAAGCAATTTTATTGTGAAAAATTTGTTTTATAATGTACCCGCCAGAAGAAAATTCCTTAAAAAGGACTCTACCGAGTTGAACCATATTATCCAGGAGTTTAAAAGGATAGCTTTATCCCATACCGATCTTTCTTTTTCTCTGATTCATAACAATGTACTGCTTTATAGGCTAAATCCCTCCAAATTTGGAAAAAGGATAGTAAATATCTTTGGTGAAAACATGAGGGATAACATCATTCCGGTGCAGTCCGAAACCCGTATTGTAAGCATACAGGGTTATATCGGTCGTCCTGAAAAAGCCAAAAAACGAGGGTATGAACAATTTTTCTTTGTGAATTCCAGGTTTATGAAGAACCCCTATCTCCATAAGGCCATTATGAATGCCTATGAGAAAATCATTCCTCAGGGTACCCTTCCCGCTTACTTTATCAATCTGAAAGTGGCTCCCGCCACGCTGGACGTTAATATCCATCCCACCAAAACCGAAGTGAAATTTGAGGATCAGCAGGCCGTCTGGCAGATATTGCATGCTTCAGTGAAAGAAACCCTGGGTAAAAATAACATCGTGCCCTCTCTTGATTTTGATCAGAAAGGCAATATAGGCATTCCGCCCCTGAAGAAGAACAGACCGGTATCCCCTCCCTCCGTACAGGTTGATCCGGACTATAATCCATTTGAAAACAAAGACCCTTCCCGTGAAAATGCCGAAAAGCAAAGGGATTGGAATGATAAGCAGAACCTTAAAAATTGGGAGAAGTTATACAACGATTTTGAGCAGCCCCCTGAGCAAAGAACCATAACTTTGACTTCCCAGGCCGGAAGTGAAACGAAAGGAAAATCCCTTGCTGCTGGGAGCAGGGATGCATCAAAATTTTTCCAGTTCAAGGAAAGTTATATTTTGACCCCTGTTAAATCAGGATTGATGATTATCAATCAACACCGTGCCCACACGCGTATCTTATATGAATATTATATTCAAACCCAACAAAGCAGATCGGGTGTTATTCAAAGACAATTGTATCCCGAAGAAGTGCAATTGAACAATTCTGATTATAATTTGCTTAAGGAGATAAAAGATGAAGTGAAAAAAATTGGTATCGAAATTGAATTGAAAACATCCAATGTGGTAGAGGTAAGGGGCATACCTGCAGAATCTGATATTTCGAATCCTGCAGAAGTCGTGGAAGCATTGCTTGAACAATATGGAGACAACAAAAATTTTGGGGAAAGTTTATTTGAAAGGATTGCACTGAGCCTGGCCAGGGCTACCGCTATTCAATATGGCAGGGTTCTTGAACAAGAGGAAATGCATGAGCTCCTGGATAGGTTGTTTGCTTGTTCTGCTCCAAACTATACGCCAGATGGCCAGAAAGTGATCTCTTTTATTAAAACCGAGGAAATCGAAAAGCTTTTTAAATAATTTTTTTAAAATTTACAAAAAAATACAGGATATAATGAATTACAGACAGAGTGCATTTGGTGGAACCCCTCCGGTGGTTAAGAATCTTATTATAATTAACGCGTTAATGTTGCTAGGTTATTATGCATTTAGCGGAACAATCAATCTGAACTGGAAGTTGGGTTTATTTTATTGGGGTTCAGATCAGTTCCAGCCTTATCAGATTGTTACCCATATGTTTATGCACGGTGGATTTGCCCATCTTTTTTTCAATATGTTTGCACTTTGGATGTTTGGCCGGGTTTTGGAAAATGTTTGGGGGCCCAAAAGATTTTTCATCTATTATTTTGTAACAGGTCTTGGCGCAGCATTTTTACATTTGTTGGTCAACCATATTCAGATTCAAAGCCTGATAGCGCAAATGCCGCAGGAGCAAATTAATGAAGTGATGACAAAAGGCTTTAGTGCCTTACAGGATAATCAGAATTTTAGCGATTCCAATATGGCTAAGCTTAATCTTTCTCTAAATATTCCTACTGTTGGAGCTTCTGGTGCTGTTTTCGGCATTCTGCTGGCATTTGGTATGCTTTTTCCCAACACACAGTTGTTGTTGCTTTTTCCTCCGATTCCCATTAAGGCAAAATATTTCGTCATGGGGTATGGCGTGATTGAACTGTTTATGGGAATTAGTCAACCCGGCAGTAATGTAGCTCATTTTGCCCATGTGGGGGGGATGATCTTCGGCTTTATTCTGATTAAATACTGGAATTCCAGAAAAGGTTCTTTTTATTGAAGGAATATATTGTTTTTACCAAAATAACATAGGGTGCGATTGTTTACGAAAATGAATTTTAAAAAAGATTGAGTTATGGATATTGCAGATCAAATTCGCGAAACGTTTAAACGAGGGAGCAGCCTGATCAAATTAATTTACATCAATGCCGCTGTTTTTCTTGGTATTAAAGTCATTCAGGTATTGGCCTTTTTATTCGGATTCAGCGGTGTCAGCTCGGTCCTTGTTCATTGGCTCTCCGTGCCGGCTGAACTGGGAACACTGGTTACAAGGCCATGGACCCTATTGACTTATATGTTCCTTCATGAGGGGTTTTTCCATATTGTTTTTAACTTGTTATGGCTTTATGTATTTGGCCGTATCTTTCTGATGTATCTTAATGAGAAAAAGTTGTTGAGTGTTTATCTGGTAGGCGGATTTGCAGGAGCTGCTTTATACATCCTTTCCTTCAATATTTTTCCAGCCTTTCAGGATGCGGTATCCCATTCCTTTGCCCTGGGCGCTTCAGCTTCTGTGATGGCCATAGTGATTGCCATTTCCGTATATGTCCCTAATTTTTCAATTAATCTGCTCCTGCTCGGTCCGGTTAAACTACAATATATAGCTATATTTACCATTGCTCTGGATGTTTTGAGTATACCTTCATCCAATTCCGGCGGGCATATCGCACACCTGGGCGGAGCTTTGTTTGGTTATCTTTATATCAGGCAATATCGTAAAGGAAAGATTATAACCAAAGGTTTTGACCGTTTTATGGATAATCTTTTCGCCATGTTTAAACCCCGGCCCAAATTTAAGGTAACACACAAACAGCATAAACCCAAAACGGATATTGAATACAACAAAGAAAAAGCTAAAAGGCAGGAAAAGATCAACAAAATTCTCGAAAAAATTTCCAAAAAAGGTTATGAGAGCTTAACAAAAGAAGAAAAGGAAATTTTGTTCAAAGCCGGAGGGGGCAAGGGTCAATCACGGTAGAGTAATTTCCCGGTAAATGTCTAAAGAGGTGTTTTTTGTTAAAGAATATGAAATTTCTATGTTTTGAAAGTTTTTATAGATAAAATATTAAAACTCTTCAACTATATTTTAGGCGGTGCTTTGTTGCTGGCCTATGTATCTGTTTATATATCACCGGAATTTTTCTGGCCAATGGCCTTTCTGGGTTTGGCTTTTCCTTTTCTGTTGATTGCCAACATACTCTTTTGTATTTACTGGATTGTTAACAAGAAAAGGTTCTTTTTGCTATCCCTGATCATTTTGCTGATCGGGCTTAAACCTATTTCCCTTAGCTATCAGATGAGTTTTTCCGGCAAAGACAATATGCAAACTCCACAATCCAAAAAAGAAATTTCCATTCTTTCTTATAATGTAAGATTATTTAATTTGTTTGGGAAGTCTGAATTTGGTGATAGTCAGAAGGAACTATTCACTCTCATCCGGAAAAACAATCCGGATATTGTTTGTTTTCAAGAGTTCTACATAAGCGGCCGGAAAAGATTTAACCTTGATTCCATCGGCAGGCAGCTGCCTGATTTATCATACAGCCATATCTTTTGGTTATCAAGGGACAGCAATTACAAATATGGAATAGCTACATTCAGTAAGTATCCTATTGTTAAGAAGGGGCATATAGATTTCGGCAAGAGTTTGAATGCCTCTATTTTTACCGATATTCTCATTGATAAGGAAAGAATTCGCATTTACAATAACCATCTACAATCCATTCGTTTTGACAATAACAATTACCAGTTTATTTCGAATCAAAGTCGTTATAGTGATCACCGTCGTTTTAAAGAGATCCAGGATATTTCCTACCGTTTAAAAGATGCATTTATAAAGCGTTCAAAGCAGGCCGAAAAAATTTCTGCCAGCATCAACAAATCGGCTTATCCTGTAATTGTTTGTGGCGATTTTAACGACACGCCGGTATCCTATACCTATAACACCATCAGTTCCGGTTTAAATGATGCTTTTGTCGAGGCAGGCTCAGGGGTGGGGATTACCTATAAGGGAAAATTCCCCTCGTACCGTATAGATTATATTTTATATGATGATGCCTTTGAAATAAACGGATTTGATATTCTCAGAAAATCGCTTTCCGATCATTATCCAGTTAAAGCCTCCGTACGCATTAAAAATTGATTAACCCTCGTTTGCATGGAAAGGCAGATTGTTCAGGTCTGCATTACCTCCCGAAAGGAGAACCCCTATCTTTTTGGATTTAAACATGAATCTATGGTCGAGGATTGTGGCCAGAGCAACAGCAGCAGAAGGTTCGGCAATGATTTTCATGCGTTCCCATATCAGGCGCATGGCGTTAACAATGGTTTCTTCCCTGGTGGTGAATATTTCGTCCAAATATCCGCTGATAATTTTAAAAGTAAGAGGATTCAGGGATGTCAAAAGACCATCGGCAATGGTATTGGGCCGGTCAACCGGAATGAGAAATCCCTGTTTAAAAGAACGATAGGCATCGTCAGCTTTTTGAGGCTCTCCTGCAAACACCCGTATGTTCTTATTCATTGCTTTGGCAGTTATTGCGGTACCGCTTATCAGGCCGCCACCGCCCACGGGCGCTATGATGGCATCCAGGCCGGGAATTTCTTCCAGTAGTTCTTTTGCTGCGGTACCTTGTCCGCTGATAACGTGAAAATGTCCTGAGGGATGAATGAATTTAGCTCCTGTCTGCTTTTCAATTTTCCGGTAAGTTCCTTCTCTGGCATCCAGTCCCGGCGAACAATATGTGATCTTTGCACCATAATGTTCTACGGCCTTCTTCTTAGCCGGCGATGAATCTTCAGGCATAACGATGTGAGCATCGATTCCTCTCAGGCTGGCAGCCAATGCCAGGGCCGCCGCATGGTTACCCGATGAATGGGTGCCAACCCCATGCTCCGCTTCTGCCTCACTTAACTGTTGTACGGCGTTGAAAGCTCCCCTGAATTTGAAGGAACCGGTTTTCTGGAAGTTTTCGCATTTAAAATATAGCTCTGCGTCGCATAGCTCATTAACGGAAGATGAAGTAAGCACCTGGGTATGGTGTACCTGATCAGATATACGTTTATGCGTGTTTTCTATATCTTTTATTGATGGTATTGATTGGCTCATTACTTTTTTGGTTTAATTTTATTCAGTGAATCCACTTTCATGAACTGTTTGTATTTAACTTTCACCCTTTCAAGAATAAAATATTCTTTGGTGTTGAGTATATACTCATCTGTAAAATTACAAAATTCCATAAACCTGTCAAGTTTCTCTCCCTCCAGACCTGTAAGATTGCCCACTATCTCCCTGTTGAATTTTGAGCGGATTCTTTTCTCTTTTTCCTCTTTCTTTTTTATTTCCTGATATTTCCTTCTTTCTTTCCCTTCCTGACTAAACAAGTCGTATATCATGCTAACCGGGGAAGCGATGCCGGGCTCGGCAGGCTCATCATCTTCCGGCCTTTCCTTCAGAATATTCCATGCCAGAGGATGAAGATTTTCCCTTGGCGTTTTCCTGTCAAGATTCAAAAACCTTTCTTTAAAATCTTCATAGGTACCCCAGGGGGTAATTTCTACCTCTGAAATTTCATATATTCTTTCTTTTAACGGGATGCTTTCGAAAACAATATTTAGCCATACTCCGGTATATTGATAAAATTTTTCCCTGTAACCGATGGAGCTTATCTTTAAAGAATCGCCTGGTTTTATTCTGATATCAAAATTACCCAGGGTATCGGAAATGGTGGCCTTGTTGTTGTTGATATTTATAATGTGAGCATTTTTTACCGGTTTGAAAGAATCAGCATCATAAAGATTCCCGAAAAAGTGGATGGTACTGTCCTTTTTCTGAGAATAGGCAAGCTGAGTCAGGCTTAACAGAATGACCATTATGTAGAACCGGCGTTTGATATTCTCTTGGTTTTAAATTTATAAAATTAGTGCATATATAAATGATTTCAAACGGATACACCCCTAATTAACAAAAATTAACAGCTTTTCATCTTCATATAATCATTTTTGTAATATACTTTTTTCTGTATTTTTGTTGGGTTAAAAATTTTGAATTATGGAACAATATAAAAATAAAATACAAGAGATTTGGAATAACAGGGAATTATTGAATGATCCGGAGAATCAGAAAATGATAAGGGAGGTGATTGATATGCTGGATCAGGGTGGGGTCCGGGTTGCTGAGTTTGCCGGAGGAGAATGGAAGGTCAATCAATGGGTGAAGATGGCCGTCATTTTATATTTCCCCATTCAGAAGATGCAGAAGAT